>JACQUQ010000184.1 GCA_016210175.1 Chloroflexota bacterium
CCGCAATACCGTGAGCGCTCCCAGAGGAACGAGGACTGAGGACTGAGTGCTGAGGACTGAGCGGAGCGCACGAAGCGGCGCCACTCAGCACTCAGTCCTCAGCACTCAGTACTTCGATGGGGAGGGGGGACCATGCTGAGCTACCACGCCCTGGGCAACCTGCCGCGCAAGCGGCACCTCCAGTTCCGCAAGCCCGACGGCTCCCTCTTCTACGAAGAGGTCTTCGGCACGCAGGGCTTCTCCGGGGTGTACTCTATCCTGTACCATCACCATATGCCGCCCCGCGTCACCCGCATGGAGAAGCTGGCGGACCTGCGCCGCGAGCCCTGGGCGCCCGCAGAGGACGTACACCGCCACCACCTCTTCCGGACGCGGGAGGCGCCCCAGGGCGGCGACCCCATCACCGGTCGCCAGGTCGTGCTCTATAACCAGGACGTGAGCATCGCCATCGCCCGGCCCACCGAGCCGATGGACTACTTCTACCGGAACAGCGATGGCGATGAACTCATCTTTATCCACCAGGGCCGAGGTCGCCTGGAGACCAGCTTCGGCCACCTGGCCTATGTGCCCGGCGACTACCTGGTGGTCCCCAGGGGCACCACCTACCGGCTGGCCCCGGAGGGAGGGGAGACCCGGCTGCTGGTGGTTGAGGCGCGGGGTGGGCCGGTGGAGGTGCCCCGCCGCTACCGCAACGAGCACGGGCAACTCCTGGAGCACGCCCCCTACTGGCACCGGGATATCCGACGGCCCCAGGTGCTGGAGACGCACCCGGAGCCGGGCGGCAGCTACCAGGTGCGCATCAAGGTGGGCGACGCCCTGATGGGCTACTGGTACGACTACCACCCCTTCGATGTGGAGGGCTGGGACGGCTACCTCTACCCCTGGGCGCTGAGCATCCACGACTTCGAGCCCATCACCGGGCGCCTGCACCAGCCGCCCCCGGTACACCAGACCTTCGCCGGGCCGAACTTCGTGGTGTGCTCCTTCGTGCCCCGCCGCCTGGACGACCATCCCCAGGCGGTGCCCATCCCCTACAACCACAGCAACATTGATAGCGACGAGGTCATCTACTACGTGGACGGCGACTTTTCCTCCCGTCCGGGGGTGGAGCCGACGGCCATCAGCCTGCACCCGCGGGGGATCCCCCACGGGCCGCAGCCGGGCGCGGTGGAGGCCGCCCTGGGCAAGCAGGCCACCTCGGAGTTGGCGGTGATGGTGGACACCTTCCACCCGCTGACCATCGCGGCATCGGCCGCCCAGTACGACGACCCCAGCTACCCCTATAGCTGGCTGAGGTAGAGACGGGACGCACCACCGAGCACACCGAGAGCACAGAGAGCTTTATGAAAAGAGCAAAAGAACGTTACTCCATCTCTGTGTGCTCTGTGGTCTCTGTGGTGAACCTGAGGAGGTTGGGATGGAGCGTGAGGACGTCCTGCCCATCCAGGGCATCGACTATCTGGAATACTACGTCGGCAACGCCAAGCAAGCGGCCTACTTCTACCGCAAGGGCTTCGGCTTCCAGATGACCGCCTACGCCGGGCCCGAGACGGGCGTCCGGGACCGGGCCTCCTACGTGCTGGAGCAGGGGGAGGTCCGCCTGGTGTTCACCACCCCCCTGCGCCCCGAGCATCCCATCATGGAGCACATCCGCCGCCACGGGGACGGGGTGCGGGACATCGCCCTGCGGGTGGAAGACGCCGCGGCCGCCTACCACGTCGCCATCGCCCGCGGCGCCCGCAGCGTCCAGGAGCCCACGGTCTCTGAGGACGAGGGCGGCATCATCAAGCAGGCGGCCATCGCCACCTACGGCGATACCATCCACACCTTCATCGAGCGTCGGGACTACCTGGGGGCCTTCGCGCCCGGCTACGAGCCCTTGAGCATCCCGGAGGAACCGGTCGGGCTGCTCCAGATCGACCACGTGGTGGGCAACGTGGACCTGGGGGCCATGAACCGCTGGGTGGACTTCTACCGGGACGTACTGGGCTTCTCCCTCTTCGTCAGTTTCGACGACAAGGACATCAGCACCGAGTACTCGGCCCTCATGTCCAAGGTGATGGCCGATGGGGGTGGCCGCATCAAGTTCCCTATCAATGAGCCTGCCCCTGGCCGCAGGAAGTCGCAGATCGACGAGTACCTGGAGTTCTACCAGGGGCCGGGCGTGCAGCACGTCGCCCTGCTGACGGACGATATCATCGCCACGGTGGGCGCGCTCCAGGAGCGGGGCATCGAGTTCCTCACCGTGCCGCCCAGCTACTACGAGGGGCTCCCGGCACGGGTCGGGGAGATCGCGGAGCCTATCGCCGCGTTGCAGCGCCTGGGCATCCTGGTGGACCGGGATGAGGAGGGCTACCTGCTCCAGATCTTCACCAAGCCGGTGGAGGACCGCCCGACCCTGTTCTACGAGATCATCCAGCGCAAGGGCGCCCGCAGCTTCGGCAAGGGCAACTTCAAAGCCCTGTTCGAGGCTATCGAGCGGGAGCAGGCCCGCCGGGGGAACCTGTAGGTATCCGGTGGCCCCAGCGTTGCCGCGCATGGGAGGCCCGCCCCCTGGCTGCTGTGCCGTCACGCTCTTGATCACGGGCACGTGCGGTGCTCCCGCCCCTCACCGGGGCGCCAGACAAAGGAAAACCCCCTCTTGCGAGGGGGGCGAAGTACGGAGTTGGCGACCCCGATGGGGCTGCGGGCCACCAGCCAGCGCACCCTCTGCTCATCGACCTGCAGCGGGTCCCCGTCGGCACTCGCCCGACTCTGGTCACGCCGGCATTGCGGTGCAAAGGGCGCCAGGAACACATCCAGTTCCGGCAAGGGGTCCGGCGACGCCTTGGGCACAGCAATCAGTTCGGTCTTCATGCCGCCCAGTATACTCCCCCCACTAACGAAGTAGTCTAGTGCTCTGTCAATCCTGCTGTGATGGGTGCCATCCCGCCGCCCTGAAGGGCGGGCCCGCCGTTCACGGCGGCGGTC
>JACQUQ010000200.1 GCA_016210175.1 Chloroflexota bacterium
CTGGCTTCCTTGATGCCCACGATGTTCTCGATCTGGCTCAGGCGGACAGCCGTGGCCGCCTCCAGGTTCCGCACCGTGCGGGAGGGGACATTGTACAGGATACAGGGGAGGCTGGTGCTCTCGGCGATGGCCTTGAAGTGCTGGTAGAGGCCCTCCTGGGGCGGGTTATTGTAGTAGGGCACCACTAGCAGCAGCCCATCCACCCCCAGGCGCTCGGCCTCGCGGGACAGGTCGATACTCTCGTGGGTGTTGTAGTTGCCGGTCCCGGCCACCACTGCGCCGCGGTCCCCGACCGCCGACTTGACCTCGGCGTACAGGCGCAGCTTCTCCTCGGCGGACAGGGTGGGCGATTCGCCGGTGGTGCCGGAAACCACCAGCCCATCGGAGCCGGAGTCCAGGAGGGCACGGGCCAGGCGCTTGGCCTGCTCATAGTCCACCTGTCCTTGGGCATCAAAGGGCGTCACCATCGCGGTGAGCAGGCGACCGATCTGCGTCATGTCCCTTTCCTCCTTCACGCAGGCACACACCGACCGTTCCAATCCACACGTTGCTCCCGGACCTGGCCGGGGTCAGGGCCGCCCCCGGCCTGCCGGCTCCCGGCGGTACGGCATGGGGATATACTCCACCGAGGGCCGCCGCTGGCCGACCGGGGGATGATGAGGGAGATCCACACCAGATCGCAGAAGGACATCGGTAAACCCCTCCCCCGACCCCTCCCCACTTTGGGGAGGGGAAGCTTCCCCCTTCCCTGCGAGGGAAGGGGGTCAGGGGGTTAGGTCGCATGCGCTTGCTATGGGAAGACGGCGATCTCCGGCTGGATCGTGACCACCCGTGTCAGGCTGTTGACCACCGGCGAGGTCTGGATGGTGTAGTCCCAGACCGCCTGGAGGGTCGCCTCGTCCGCATCGGCCTGGACGTAGAGCTTGGCCTTGATGTGCTCAAAGCCAGGGTGCCCCTCGTCGCTCAGGCCGAAGAAGGTGAACACGTTGTTCTGATCGGCGTCCAGGGTGACTTCCAGGTTGCGGATGGCGATGCCCTGCTTGCTGGCGTTCAGCACGAACCCGGTGATGAAGCAGGCCCCCAGCGCGCCGAGCACGTACTCCATCGCGTTGGGCGCGGTATCCTCGGCGGTAAAGGTCGCCGGCTCGTCCACCACAAACTCGTGGTTGCGCACCAGCGCCTTTATCTTGAACCCGCCCAGCCAGCGTACCCGGGAGGTCTTGGGCGCACGGGATGCGCCTGGCGCGGCCGCCACCGTCGCCAGGGCTTCCTTGACGGCAGTGATATCCAGCCCGTTGACGATCTGGTGGTCTTGGGTCTCTGGCTGCGTCGTCATTGCAAGGGCTCCCTATCTCGGAGTGTCTCGATACCGCTTCCTCTGCTCCTCGCTCCCATTATGCTTCGCCGTACTTCCGGCGCAACACCTGCGCCGCGGCGCCGATGACCTTGAGCTTCTGCCCGGCGACCTCAAAGGAGTTCATGGGGCGCTCGGCGAAGGTGCCGAAACCGCAGTCCGGATTGAGGTAGACCTGGCGGGGGTCGAAGTAGCTCAGGGCTTCCACGACCCGCGCCACCACCGCCTCCACAGACTCGACCTCATCATTGCGGGGGTTGACGACGCCCAGGCCGATCTCACAGCGGCGGGCGAAGGGGGTGAAGTCGGCCAGCGCGCCGGCCCTGGGGGTAGCGTACTCCAGCACCAACTGGTCCAGGTGCATGTCGAGCAGGGTCGGGAGGAGGGGCGCGTAGCTGCCGGACAGCAGCCCGCTCTCCTGGCGGCTCCAGTTGCCCCGACACACGTGGACCCCGGTCGCGATACCCTCGACGCCGCGCACGATCTGGTTCATGAGCCAGGCGGCCTTCGCCAACTCTTCCTCCGGCTCCCCGGCGGCTGCGGCCATGCTGGCGCACATGAAGGTGCGTTCCTTCTTTTCCGGCCGGAACACCACGTCCGTCAGCACCGGCTCATCGAACTGCACGAAGGCGCAGCCCGCATCCCGCAGCGCGATCAGTTCGTCCCGCAGGATGCGCACCAGATCTTCGGCCAGGAGGTCCTGGGTGGGATAGGCCTTGTCCGAGACGCCCTTGACCCACCTGGAGCGGGCCAGCAGGTACGGCCCCGGCAGCGCGATCTTGATGGGCTTGTCGGTGTGCTGCTTGAGGAACGCGAACTCATCGACCGCCAGGGGCATGCGGGGGCGCAGCCGGTCCACCACCGTGGGGTTGTGGATAGCGAAGGCCGGGGCGTCCATGCTCCGCAGGATGGCGTCGAAAGATGCCTTGTCCTCGACGTGGTCCATCAACTCGGCCAGGGACATCAGCTTGACGCCCTCCAGCTTCTCCACCACGAAGGAGTAGAAGTTGTCCCGGCGCTGCTCGCCGTCGCTGACGATATCCACCCCGGCGTCATCCTGGTACTTGAGGGCTTCCAGCACCGCCTGGTCGGCCACCTGGTTAAACTCGGCAAAGCTGATCTGCCCGGCCTGGCGCCTGCGCAGGGCATCCAGGAGGTAGCGCGGCCGCGGCCAGCTCCCGACCACCGTGACGGGGAACAGCGGCATACCCTTGACCGGCATAGGTGACACTCCTTTGCTTCGTAAGCTACAGCCCGGCGCCGGGACCGGACCCTGGAGAACGCTCGTTCATTTCATCGCCACCGCCGCCACGCTCTGGCGGAGGAGCAGCCCGCTCCCCACCTGGGAGAGAGGACGGGGGTGAGGGACCCGCGCCTAGACCTTGCCCTCGCGCACGGCGACCTCGGCGATCTGCACCGCATTGAGGGCGGCGCCTTTCAAGAGGTTGTCGCTTACCACCCAGAGCGCCAGGCCGTTGGGGTGCGAGGCGTCCTGGCGGATGCGGCCCACAAAGACCTCATCGCGGCCGGCGGCAGCCGCGGGCATGGGATACCCGTTGGTCGCCGGGTCGTCCTGCACCACCATGCCGGGGAAGACGGCCAGCAGGCGGCGGGCCTCCTCGGTGCTCATGGGACGGTCCAACTCCACGTGGACGGCCTCGCTGTGGCTGACCATGACCGGCACCCGCACGCAGGTGGCCGACACCGGCAGCGCGTCGTCGTGCAGGATCTTGCGGGTCTCCTGCACCATCTTCCACTCTTCCTTGGTGTAGCCGTTCTCCAGGAAGCTGTCGATGTGAGGCAGGAGGTTGAAGGCGATCGGGTGGGGGTACACGACGGGCTGGGGCGTCTCGCCGCCCAGCAGGAGGCGGGTCTGCTCGTCCAGTTCGCGGACCGCCGCGCCGCCGGTGCCCGATACCGACTGGTAGGTGTCCACCACCACGCGCCGGACCTGGGCCGCCCCCCGGAGCGCCTGGAGCACCATGACCAGGGGCACGGTCGAGCAGTTGGGCGTGGAGATGATGCCCCGGTGCCAGGCCACATCCTCCGGGTTCACCTCAGGGACCACCAGGGGCACCTGGGGGTCCATGCGCCAGGCCGAGCTATCGTCAATGACCAGGGCCCCCGCCTCCGCGGCGAGGGGCGCGAAGACGCGGGAGGCTTCGGTAGTGGCGGAGAGGAAGACGATATCCACGCCCTTGAATGAGTCGGGGGTGGTCTCCTCCACCGGCACCTGCTTGCCTGCGAAGGGAAGGGTGCGGCCCACGGACCGCTTGCTGGCGAGCATGCGGACCGAAGCGATGGGAAAATTCCGCTGTTCCAGCACACGGATGAAGCGGTCGCCGACGATGCCCGTCGCGCCGACGATGGCGATGTGATAGGGACGCACTGGATACTCCTATGGTGAGTTGCGGCCCAGGGATCTAGGCCGCTTGCTTAGAGTGAATGGGGACGCCGGTCGCCCGTTCCAAAGCACGGGCGAGGTTGAGCATGCTCTCACGATATTTCTTGAACTGCTCAAGGATCTCGCGGTCCTTGTCGGAAGCGGGGCGCGCACACTGCAAGCGCTCGTCAATCGTCGGGTCTAGGAGGATCTCGTCCACCTTCATCCGCCCGTGGCCGAGCCTACGCTTCCCCAGGAAGGTATCTGCCAGGCCAACCACATAAGCGGCTTCTTGAAATAGATCGATAATCGTATCTTGAAGCCTGCGGGCTACATCCCGGTAGGCCGGAGCCCGCAAGCATCTGAACTCTTCATAGCGATCTGCGAGTTCCCGCACCGCGTCCCTATTCATAGCTGATAATCTTTCCGTCTTGGGTATAAATACCAAAGTGTGCCCGAGCACTGATTTTCAGACCCGTCTCGCCGGTCTCCAGAGGATGCGGCCGAGCCCTGCGCCGGTTAGCTCGAAGGAATCGCCGGGCTTCTCGTGTGTACTGGAGCAACCCCTGGCCTTGTCCATGCTCCCCATAATGGTATCGAATGGATCGAGCACGCGTACGGAACGTCGCTTTCGCCCAGGCCCCTATGACCTCTCGGAGTTCCCGGTACGAGAGCGTCCGCTCTTCATCCGCCAAGCTCCGAACCCCGTCGCCCGGTCACGCTCTCCTACGCCAGCCCCAGCAGCTTGTCCAGCCCAAACACCAATTCTCCCCGGTTCATGACCTCCCGCACCGCCAGCACCACGCCCGGCATGAAGGACTCCCGGCTGATGCTGTCGTGGCGGATGCGGAGGGTCTGCCCCAGGCCCCCGAAGATGATCTCGTGGTGGGCCACCTGCCCCGGCAGCCGCACGCTGTGGACCGTGATGCCGTCCACGGTGTTGCCGCGGGTGCCCGGCACCGTCTCCTTCAGGGTCGGGGGGACGACCGCTGGTGTCGCGCGGGCCGCGGCCATCTGGCGCGCCATGCTGATGGCCGTGCCCGAGGGCGCATCCGCCTTCTGCTCGTGGTGCAGCTCGATAAGCTCGATGTAGTCGAAGAAGGGGGCGGCCAGCTTCGCCAGGTAGGTCATGACCACCGCGCCCAGGGCAAAGTTGGGAGCGATAACCGCCCCCACCTGCTGCGCCCGGCAGAGGACCTCAAGGTCGGCCACGGCGGCTGACGTCCAGCCCGTGGTGCCCACGACCGGCCGTACGCCGAAGCGCACCGCCAATCGGGCCGCGTCGACGCTGTACTCGGAGGTGGTGAAGTCTACCAGGACGTCCGGTCGGAGCTGGTTCAGCAGCGAACCGAGGTCGGCGGAGAGGGGGATACTGCCGCTACCGTCCGGCAGGGCCAGGGCTTCCTCGCCCGCCCGGCGAGAGACGGCTCCCACCGGCTCCAGGCCGGGCTCCCGGCAGAGCGCGGCGAGCACTTCGCGAGACATCTTGCCTGTGGCTCCGGTGACCACCACCCTGATATTCTCTGGCATGGCCCTGCTTCCCTTCTCTGCCTCGCTCACAGCCCGTACCAAGCCAAGCGCACGATGCCATCCCGTAGTATGCAAGAAAGGGACTGCCGTTGCAAGGGGCGAGGCATCTTTGCAGCACCGGGGCACTGAGCGCGGCTACGCCCGCTGGGCCACCAGCCGCTCGACTATCTGCCGCACTTCAGCGACCAACCCCTCCAGCGGGACCTGCCGTCCTTCGGCTTCGAGGCGCCCCTTAATCTCCGCCGCATCGTTGCGCAGGGTGCGGGGGCTGACGGTCACCCGGACGGGCAGCCCCAGCAGGTCCGCGTCGTTGAACTTCACGCCGGGTGTCTCCACCCGGTCGTCAAAGAGCACTTCCAGTCCGGCCTTGGTGAACGCCTGGTACGCGCTGGTGGCCTGCTCCGCAATCTCGGGTTGGTCCATGCTCAGCGCTGCGAGGTAGATGTGGAAGGGAGCGATGGCCGCCGGCCATAGGATGCCTCGCTCGTCGTGGTTCTGCTCCACCGCCGCACCCAGGACCCGGCCGACTCCGATGCCATAGCAGCCCATGATGCAGGGCCGCTGCTGGCCCTCCCGGTCCAGGAAGGTCGCCCCCAGGCGCTC
>JACQUQ010000194.1 GCA_016210175.1 Chloroflexota bacterium
GCTCAAGTCCACGTATGTGGATGCGCTGCCGGCCCTCATCAATCCCAAGACGCGGCGGGTGCATACGACGTTCAACCAGACCATCGCCGCCACCGGCAGGCTGAGCAGCCAGGACCCCAACCTCCAGAACATCCCCATCCGCACCGAGTTGGGGCGGCGGGTCCGCACCGCCTTCATCGCCGATGGACCGGGGTCCGGCGGGCCGATGGTGCTGCTCTCGGCCGACTACTCCCAGATCGAGCTACGCATCCTGGCCCACCTGAGCGGAGACGCCCGCCTGCTCGCGGCCTTCGCCGCGGGCGAGGACATCCACAGCGCCACTGCCGCCGAGGTCTTCGGCGTCCCCAGGGACCAGGTGACGTCCACCATGCGGCGCATCGCCAAGGTGGTGAACTTCGGCATCGTCTACGGCCTCAGCCCCTTCGGGCTGACGGAGCGGGTGCCGGAGCTGAGCCGGTCCGAGGCCGAGCAGTTCATCCGCACCTACTTCGAGCGGTATCCGGGGGTGCAGGCGTACCTGGAGGAGACCAAGCGCTTTGCCGTGGAGCACGGCTACGTGCAGACCCTCACCGGCCGCCGCCGCTACATCCCGGAGATCTTCGCCAGCAACCCTAACGTGCGGTCCCAGGCGGAGCGCATGGCCGTGAACATGCCCGTGCAGGGGCTGGCCGCCGACATCATCAAGATCGCCATGGTCCACCTGGACCAGCGCCTCCAGGAGCGCCGCCTGTCCAGCCGGATGGTGCTCCAGGTACACGATGAGCTGGTGCTGGAGGTGCCGACCCGGGAGCAGGAGGAGATAGAGCGGCTGGTGCCGGAGGTCATGGAGGGGGCGATGGAGTTGGCCGCGCCCCTGAAGGTGGACGTGAAGGTGGGCGCCAACTGGGGCGAGCTGGAGCGGGTGGTGGACCTGGCCGAGCCGGAGTTTTCTGCCCTAGATTTGGGGGCGTAGGCAGGACTGAGTGCTGAGTGCTGAGTGCTGAGGACGGAGGGGGTAGGTCATGGCAAGCACGAAAACCCTGCTCACTGCCGAGGACCTGTTGCGGCTCCCGGAGGACGAGTGCCGGTATGAGCTGCTGGATGGAGAGTTGGTAACGATGGCGCCGACAGGAGCAGAGCACGGCCGGATTGCGGCCAGGGTGGCGTATCGGCTCCTGATGCACGTCGAAGCCCACAACGGCGGCGCGGTCTTGACGAACGACCCCGGCATTATCCTCCGTCGCAATCCGGACCGCGTCCGTGCGCCCGACGTCTGCTTCATCGCACGGGAGCGCATTCCCGCCGGTGGGCTGCCACAGGGCTACCTGGAAACCGTCCCCGACCTGATCGTCGAAGTGGTGTCGCCCAACGATACCGCCGTGGACGTGCAGCAGAAGGTCGAGGAATGGCTCCAGGCCGGGGCGCGGCTGGTCTGGGTGGTCTACCCCGGCACCCGCTCGGTAGTCGTCTACCAGAGCCTCACCCAGGTGCGGGTGTACAAGGAGGGGGATACCCTGGATGGCGCGCCGGTATGGTCGGACTTCGCCTGCCCCGTTGCCAGCCTCTTTGCCTAACCACAGGAATACGAACTCACCACAGAGGGCACAGAAAACACGGAGAATGAATGAAGATAAATAGCTCTGTGCTCTCTGTGTGCTCTGTGGTGAATATTTAGGGGTATTATGCCAGAACTGCCGGAAGTGGAAACGATACGCCGCGATCTTGCGAAGCGGGTGGCCGGGCGGTCCATCACCGGGTTCCGCCTGCTGCGCCCCGAAATCCTGACGGGCATCCCCCCCATCCAGGACCTGCGCTGGCGCATCCTGGGCAAGCTCATCATCCGGGTGGAGCGCCGGGGGAAGTACCTCATCCTGCGCTTCATGGGTGGCGACGCCCTCATCATCCACCTGATGATGACCGGGCAACTGCTCCTCCACCCGAAGGGGACCGAGCCTGTTCTCCATACCACGGCCATCATCGAGCTTGACAGCAAGTGGGAGCTCCACTTCGTGGACGTGCGGCGCTTCGGGCGCATATGGGTCGTGGACAGCCCCGACGCCGTGGTGGGCAAGCTGGGGCTGGAGCCGCTGGCTGCGACCTTCACGGCGGAGGAGTTGGGGCGGCGGCTGGCCGGCCGGGCCGCGCCCATCAAGCCGCTGCTCCTGGACCAGGGCGTGGTGGCCGGGGTGGGCAACATCTACGCCGATGAAGCCCTGTTCCAGGCGGGCATCCGGCCCGAGCGCCCGGCGGGCAGCTTGAGCCCCAGCGAGGTGTGCCGCCTGCGGGACGCCGTCAAGGATGTGCTGGAGGCCGCGGTGGAGCACCGGGGCACCAGCTTCACCAATTACCGGGACAGCGCCGGGGAGCCGGGAGAAAACCAGCACCACTTGCAGGTCTTCCGGCGCACGGGCCAGCCCTGCCCGCGCTGCGGCACACCCATCCAGCGCATCGCCTTCCGCGGCCGGGGCACCCACTTCTGCCCCGCCTGCCAGCGCTGAGGTAGCTCACGGCCGCGGTACTGTTCCTGCACGTATGTTGCGGAGAAGGAGGAACGCCCTTGGGCGCTGAAGATCTGGCCCATCGCTGGCGGCAGATGGTCGAGGCGCGGGAGGCCCAGGCCCACAGGCTGCGCCCCGGCGCGGGTGGCGCTGGCTTCTGGGACCGCCGCGCGGAGGGCTTTGCTCGGGTGGCGCGCACCTTCCAGCAGGACCGCTTGCTGGACCTGCTCGTCCAACAGGTCACGCCCGGCACCACGGTGCTGGATGTCGGGGCGGGGCCGGGCCGCTACACCCTCCCCCTGGCGCGGGCGGGCGCGCAGGTCATCGCGGTGGAGCCGTCCCAGGGGATGCGGAGTTTCCTGGAGCAGGCGGTCGTGGAGGAGGACCTGGCGGTGACGGTGGTCCCCGCTTCCTGGGAGGAGGCCGAAGTGCCGCCGTGCGACGTGGCGCTGTGCTCTCACGTGGTCTATGGCGTGCGGGACATCCTGCCCTTCCTCCAGAAGCTGGACGCGCACGCCCGCCGGGCCTGCTTCCTGGCCATCCGGGTGAGCCAGTTTGACGCCTATGTGCGGCCCCTGTGGGAGCAGATCTTTGACGAGCCGCGCGCCCCGGAGCCTACGTTCATCGACCTCTACACCCTGTTGTACGCCATGGGCATCGCCGCCAACGTCGAGATCGTGCCCTTTGGAGGACGGCGGGGCGTGGGGCCGGGGGGTGGCTTCGCCGACCTGGAGGAGGCC
>JACQUQ010000015.1 GCA_016210175.1 Chloroflexota bacterium
CCTTCTGGCAGAAGCAGATCATCCGGGAGGCGGCCCGCCTGCGGGTGCCGGTGATCACGGCCACCCAGATGCTGGAGTCAATGATCACCAGCCCCCGGCCCACCCGCGCCGAAGTCAGCGACGTCGCCAATGCGATCTTTGACGGCACCGATGCGGTCATGCTCAGCGGCGAGACCGCGGTGGGGCAGTACCCCCTGGAGGCGGTGTACATGATGGCGCGCGTCGCCCTGGAGACGGAGACCCACCTGGCCGCCGCGCCGCCCCTGCCCACGCACCGGCCCGCCAGCAATACCACCGAGGCTATCAGCGGCGCCGCCTGGCACCTGGCCGAGCAGAACCCGGAGGTGACGGCCATTGCCTGCTTCACCCGCACCGGCTACACCGCCCGCATCCTCGCCAAAAGCCGGCCCCGCGTGCCGGTCCTGGGGTTTACCGCCGACGATGCGGTGG
Organism: Chloroflexota bacterium; assembly: GCA_016210175.1. Taxonomy (GTDB): domain Bacteria; phylum Chloroflexota; class Dehalococcoidia; order SHYD01; family JACQUQ01; genus JACQUQ01. Next base: position 451 of record JACQUQ010000015.1, read on the forward strand.
AGCGCCGCCTGGCCCTGCTCTGGGGCGTGGTCCCCAGCCGCATGGTCCAGGAGGGCGGCCTGGATGCGCTGCTCCAGCACATTGAGGCGATCAGCCTCCAGGAGGGACACGTGCGCCGGGGCGATCTCCTGGTGGTGGTGGGCAACCTGGCCGGCCTGCCCGGCGCCGCCCCCGACTTCCTGAAGTTGCACCGGGTCGGGGGGTAAGGTAGACTGAAACCAGCGGTTCCTTCCGGAAGCGTGGGGAAAGCCGTGTTGCCTGAGCCGGTCGAAGGCAACGCTATCCGTCCGCGTAGCGCAGGGAGCGGCCCGCTTCCCCGCCCGCCGGATGACACCGGGGCCGCGCCACGAGGGGAGCATGGGCAACGGTATCGGAGCTTGGCACGCGATCGAGGCCACCCGGCGCAACCACGCCCTGGAACACGCGGCAGTGGCGGTGCTGCTGGAGCGGGGCGGGTTCCGGCGGAGCATCGTCGGACGGTCCACACCCAGCGGGTTCTACATCTATGGCCGTCTCTCCCGCCCGGAGTTGGAGTCGGCGGTGGCGGAAGCGCTGCGCCGGCTCCAGCGGGGCGAGGAGGAATGGGCGGTCTCGCCCTTCTGCGGCACCAACCTGGCGGTGGCGGGGACCCTGGCCGCGCTGTCGGTGCTGGCGGTGGTGGGCAACCGCAGCCGCGTGGCCCAACTCCCAAACGCCATCGTGGCGGCGGTGGCCTCGCTGCTGGCGGCCCAGCCCTTGGGGCGTCTGGCCCAGAAGTACGTGACGACCTCGCCCCATCTGCAAGGGGTCCGGGTCACGGGCATCACCGAATACGCCCTCGGCCCCCTGCGCTACTACCGGATCGATACGGAGCAGGCGGCCGCGTAGGACCGCCGGCGATCCTCGCCCCCGGCGTGGGGCAAGGTCGGGGTGTGCTGCCTCATACCCTGGCCCGGACCGCCCCGGCTCCTCGCACATCCGTTCAGGACCTGCGCGCAGATCTCCCTGGAAAGCTGCACCGCTGTGCCAGCGCCCCGTACTATTCTCCTGGCGACCACCAACCCGGCGAAGATCGAGCGCCTGCGCTGGGCGCTGGATGGGTCCGGGCTGGTTCCCCTCACCACGCATGACGTTCCACCGTTTGCTCCGGTGGCCGAGACCGGCGCCAGCTACGAGGAGAATGCCATCCTGAAGGCGGTGGCGGCCTCGGCCGCCTGCGCCGGACTCGCGGTCGCGACCGATGGCGGCATCACCATCCCTGCCCTGGGCGCAGCCTGGAACGGGCTGTTTACTGGCCGGGCCGCCGGACCTGGGGCCACCGATACGGACCGGGTGCGGCACCTGCTCAGTGTGATGGCGGGACGCCGCGGCGAAGAGCGCCGGGTCTCCTGGACCGAAGCCCTGGCCCTGGCGGACCGGGGGCAGGTACTGGCAAGCTGGTCGGCGACGGGCAACGAGGGCTATCTTGCGGAGAGCTTCACCCCGGACCAGGTCGTGCCGGGTTTCTGGGTCGCCACCCTCTGGTACTATCCCCAGCTGGGGCGGCGCTACTGCGAACTGACCGAGGCGGAGCAGGTCTGCCTGGATACCCCCTGGACCGTGCTCCGGGAGCGCGTGCAGGAGTACCTGCGGGGCTACCTTGCCACTGGGGCTGCGCCACCGCCCGCGCCCCGGAGCGGGTGAGCGGGGAGCGCTCGGTCACCCGTGAAGCGGAGGCCGACCGGAAGGCCGGGCCTTCTGAGTAGCCCGGGCCCGCCGTTCACGGCGGCAGTATGTTCCAGCATTGTGGCCGTGACCGTCTCGTAGCCAGTATCAGGATGGCGCGGAGGTGGGCGGCGGATCGCGTTTTGCTCGCGGTAGCAGGAGGGCCGACGCGAAGGGGAGACACCCTGGGGAGTTTTATGGTAAAATAAACTGGTGGCCGTATCCCCCAGCGTAACCTGGCGGAAGGCGCACCAGTGCCCTAGTACTGACCGTGATGATCGTGTGGAGATAGTGGTGGGCGATACTGGATTCGAACCAGTGACCTCTGCGATGTCAACGCAGCGCTCTAACCATCTGAGCTAACCGCCCAGCACTCCTATGATAGCAAACCAGCCGCGGGAAGTCAAGCGTCACGGGACAGCCACGAGGAGGGCAACTCGTGGCTGCGTTGGTTGCGCGGCATGGCTTGACATGCCTCCGGCGGTATGGTATCATGATTTTCTGCCATAGGGGTACCACTATCCTTTCCACATCCTTTCCCCCGAAGTGATCACCAGCTTTCTACACTGCGGAAATTTTTGATCTTCGCTCGCCAGCGAGGAGGTAGCGGCACGTTGAGCACAGCCCGGATTTCGCCTTCGCTTGTCCCGTCCCAACGGTCGTATTCGAAGCTTCCGGAGGTCCTCCAGATCCCCAATCTGGTGCAGATCCAACTGGATTCCTTCGAGTGGTTTAAGAAGGAGGGCCTACGCGATCTCTTCGAGGAGATTTCGCCCATCGCGGACTTCACCGGCAACCGGATGGAGCTGCGGTTCCTGGACTATGAGTTCCGGGAGACCAAGTACGACATGGACGAGTGCCGCGAGCGCGACATGACCTTTGCCGCGCCCTTGTTTGTGCGGGTGGAGCTGCTCAACAAGGAAACGGGCGAGAAGATGGAACAGTCCATCTTCATGGGGGATTTCCCCCTCATGACGCCCAACGGCACCTTTATCATCAACGGCGCGGAGCGCGTGGTGGTCAGCCAGCTGGTACGCTCGCCGGGGGTCTACTTCACCGTGGAGGAGGACCCGACCACCGGGCGCCCCCTGGCCTTCGCCAAGCTCATCCCCAACCGGGGCGCCTGGCTGGAGTTCGAGACCAGCAACCGCGATGTGCTCTCCGTGAAGGTGGACCGGCGCCGCAAGGTCCCCATTACCACCTTGCTGCGGGCGGTGGGCTTCAGCCAGGATGAAGACCTCTGGGAGTTGTTCCACGCGGTGGACACCAACCAGGACCACCAGTACCTGCGGGTGACCATGGACCGGGAGCCTGCCGAGGCCAAGACCGAACGCGGCGCGCTCATGGAGTTCTACCGCCGCCTGCGCCCCGGCGATCCGCCCAACGAGGACAACGCCCGCAGCCTGGTGCAGTCCCTGTTCTTCAACCCCCGGCGCTACGACCTGGGCAGGGTGGGCCGCTACAAGCTGAACAAACGGCTGAACCTGGAGGTGCCCGAGACCACCCGGGTCATCACGACGGATGATCTGGTGCAGATCATCCGGGAGCTGATCCAGGTCAACAACGGCCGCGGCCACCCGGACGACATCGACCATCTCGGCAACCGCCGGGTGCGTGCCGTGGGCGAGCTGATCCAGAACCAGTTCCGCATCGGGCTGCTGCGCATTGAGCGGGTCATCCGGGAGCGTATGACCATCATCGACCCGGAGCAGGCCACCCCCAGCGCGCTGGTGAACATCCGGCCGGTGGTGGCGGCCATCAAGGAGTTCTTCGGCGGCTCGCAGTTGTCCCAGTTCATGGACCAGACCAACCCCCTGGCCGAACTGACCCACAAGCGGCGGCTGTCGGCCCTGGGGCCGGGCGGGCTGTCCCGGGACCGGGCCGGCTTCGATGTGCGGGACGTGCACTATTCCCACTACGGGCGCATCTGCCCCATCGAGACGCCGGAAGGCCCCAACATCGGCCTTATCGGGTCGCTGGCGACCTACGGCCGGGTCAACAAGTACGGCTTCATCGAGACCCCCTACCGCCGGGTCATCCGCGAGCTGCCCAACACCGCTCACGCCCTGCTGGGCCGCACCGCGCGGGAGGAGGTGCGGGACGAGAACGGGGAGCTTATCGTGGCCCGGGACCAGGAGATCGGCGCGGCGGCCCTGGAGCGCCTGCGGGCGCTGCCGCAGCGCTTCGTGCGAGTGAAGCCCTACGTCTCCGAGGAGGTGGACTACCTGTCCGCCGACCAGGAGGAGCACTTCATCGTCGCCCAGGCCAACTCGACCCTGGACGAGAAGGAGCAGTTCGTCGATGCCCGCGTGGAGGCCCGGCGCGGCAGCCAGTTCCTCATTGTCGAGCCGGAGCGGGTGCAGTTCATGGACGTGGCGCCCAAGCAGATCGTCAGCGTGGCGACCTCGCTGATCCCCTTCCTGGAGCACGACGACGCCAACCGCGCCCTGATGGGCTCCAACATGCAGCGCCAGGCGGTGCCCCTGGTGCGGCCCGAAGCGCCCCTGGTGGGCACCGGGATGGAGCTCCGCACCGCGCTGGATTCCGGGCATGTGATCTGCGCGGATGAGGATGGAGTCATCGCCAGGCTGGACGCCCGACAGATCACCCTCCGGGGTGACAGCGGGCAAACCTATACCTATCCGCTCATCAAGTTCATGCGCAGCAACCAGGGGACCTGCATCAACCAGCGGGTCCTGGTGCAGTGCGGCGACCGGGTGGCCAAGGGCCAGCCGCTGGCGGATAGCTCCTCCACCGAGCGCGGCCAGTTGGCCCTGGGCCAGAACGTCCTGTGCGCCTTCATGAGCTGGGAGGGCTACAACTTCGAGGACGCCATCATCATCAGCGAGTCCCTGGTCCGGGACGATAAGTTCACCTCGATC
>JACQUQ010000189.1 GCA_016210175.1 Chloroflexota bacterium
CGGAAGGGATCTCCCCCCGCACCATCCGCCGCATCGTCAAGACCGCCCTGGACCGCGCCGCCGACCGGATGCCCGACCCCTTGCCCACCGCGCTGCGCCGCAGCCTGGGGCTGCTTCCCCTCGCCGAGGCGCTGCGGACCTACCACTACCCCGACTCTGCCCAGGCCCAGGAGGATGCCCGCCGCCGCCTGGCCTTCGAGGAATTGCTTCTCATCCAACTGGGCGTGCTCTCCCAGCGCCGGAACCGCCAGCAGGAGCACGCCCGGCCCCTCGCCATCGACCGGGCGTGTCTTGCAGGCTTCCTTGCCGCGCTGCCCTTCGCCCTGACCGGAGTGCAGCAGCGCGCCCTGGAGGAGATCGTCCACGACCTCCAGCGCCCGCGGCCCATGAGCCGCCTGCTCCAGGGCGACGTCGGCAGCGGCAAGACCGTGGTCGCGGCCGCAGCGCTGGTCCTGGCGCTGTGCGACGGCATGCAGGGCGCCATCATGGCTCCCACCGAGATCCTTGCGGAGCAGCACGCCCGCAACCTGGGCGCGCTGCTGGAGCGCGGGGGCGGCCTGGCCTGGGACGGCGGCTACCTGCCGCCCTATCTCCACACGCTGGGCCGGAGTGTGCAGGTCGCCCTGCTGGTGGGCAGCCTGTCCGCCAGAGAGAAGGAGGAGGTGCGGTCCCGCATCGCGGCCGGGCAGGTGGACCTGGTGGTGGGTACTCACGCGCTGATCCAGGAGGAAGTCGCCTTCTCCCGCCTGGGACTGGTGGTGATCGATGAGCAGCACCGCTTCGGCGTAGCCCAGCGCTGGACGCTGCGCCAGAAGGGGGACAGCCCCCACGTGCTGGTGATGACCGCCACACCCATCCCCCGCACCCTGGCCCTCACCCTGTACGGCGACCTCGATGTGTCCGTCCTGGACGAGCTGCCGCCGGGACGGCAGCCCATCATCACCCGCTGGCTGCGGCCTACCCAGCGCCGGGAGGCCTACCGCTTCGTGCGGGAGCAGGTGCGGGCGGGACGCCAGGCCTTCGTCATCTGCCCCCTGGTCGAGGAGTCGGAGGTTATCGAGGCGCGGGCCGCCACCGCCGAATATGAGCGCCTCTCCCGTGAGGTCTTCCCGGACCTGCGCCTGGGCCTGCTCCACGGGCGCATGTCGGCCCAGGAGAAAGACCGGTGCATGCGCCAGTTCCGGGAGGTCGAGACCCACATCCTGGTCTCGACCTCGGTGGTCGAGGTGGGCATTGACGTGCCCAACGCGACGGTGATGCTGGTGGAGGGCGCGGACCGCTTCGGACTGGCGCAGCTGCACCAGTTCCGGGGCCGGGTGGGCCGGGGTGCGCACCAGAGTCACTGCCTGCTGCTGGCCGATGACCCCTCCCCGGAGGCCCAGGAGCGCCTCGCCATCCTGGAGCGCACCCAGGACGGCTTCGTGCTGGCCGAGGAAGACCTGCGGCTACGCGGTCCTGGGGAGTTCTTCGGCACCCGACAAACGGGACTGCCCGCCTTCCGCCTGGCCCGACTGTCCGACTTCGACCTGATGGAGCTGGCCCGCCAGGAGGCCGAAACCCTGCTGGCCCAGGACCCCCACCTGGCCGCGCCGGAGCACCAGGAACTGGCGCGGGCCCGCGCCCGTATCTGGACGCCTGGGGCGGGCGACGTGAGCTAGGGCGTGTTTGCACATTGGAGATAGGCCGGGCGCGCATTTTGTCATGCTGAGGCCGGAGGCCGAAGCATCCGTAGCCCCGTGAGCTAGGGCACCAGGAGTACGGATGCTTCGCGGAGTTTACCCTGAGCCTGTTGAAGGGCTCAGAATGACAGATATAGCGTATCTTTCCACACTATGGATGGTTTGCAAACAAGCCCTAGTGTCTGGGCGAGGCCGGGGGAGGAGGCTGGTACGAGGTCCGCGGCCTTGCTCCCCCGGCGCGCCGTGCGGTGAGGCCCTACCTGGTGCGGGCGGGCCGCCCTACCGCGCTTTCCTCTCGCCGTCGCCCGCCCAGCAGGCCATAGAGGCCAACGGCCAGCCCCAGGGCGCCGACGGCCACCCCGCCGAAGGCCCAGGCCTGGGCGGTGCCGGCCTGCTCCTCCGCGGCAGCGAGCTGGCGTTCGAGGCTCCGCACCTGGCGCTGCATTTCGCTGGTGGCCGGCACCGGCTCAGGGAACTGGAGGCCCTGGGCCGACTGCACGTCGTTGAAGCGCCCCGGCCCTGACTCAAAGCGCTCGTTGACCGGCTGTCCGTCAAGGGTACCGGTGAAGGTGAAGCTGTAGACGCCGCTCCGGGTGGGGATGAGGTCGGCGGTGTAGGCCCCCGGCTGCCCGAAGCGCGCCCGCAGTGGGAACTCTTTGGGCGGGTTGCCGCCGAAGGCGACGGCGACCTTCAGGGTCTGTTCGGCGCCCTCTACCGGCGCATTGGTGTCGGTGTGGGTGATGCGCAGGTCAACCCCGTTAGGCTCCCCTTCGATAGCAGGCTCGCTGCTGAACCCGACCACGAAGGTATACTTCCCGACCTGGCGTCGCTCGTGGGCCGCAGCCGACCCCGGACCCATGACCTGCACAGCAACGAGCGTGAGGGTGAGCGCGATGAGCACGCGCGATAACCGGAACATGATGCCTCCTCTTCTGCCAATCCAAGAGTGTGGCCCGCGGCCGAGCGGTTCCCGGCTGTGGGGCAGACGCCGCGCCCGGTGAAGCCCCGTGCGCCGACGGGGAACCCGTGCTTCACCGGTGTGGGCGGGCGGGGCTTACACGAGGGCGATGGGAGGCCGTTCCGAGGGGAAGACCACCTGGGCATAGGGTGGGGCGAGCGGGGCTGCGCCCATCAGGGTCAGGGCGCCGGGCGGCGGGATGACGACGTGGGGCGCCAGCCAGAGGGTTGCGAGGCCGAGCCAGGCGCCCGGCTGGCCGGCCTGGGGCGTGGCGATGGTCACGTAAGGCGTGTCGGTATCGAGAGAGATGGGGTCCGTCGTCCCCTGTGGGTGGTGGGCGTGCGTGCGCTGGTAGGCATGGTGGTGGGACGCGATCGGCCCGCGGAGCGGTGCCGCCGCGGGACCGGCGATGGGGAGATGGGCATGGCCGGGGACCCGCTCGGCCAGGTGATGGTCCAGCGTCGGGAGCAGCAACCCGGTCACCACCAGGAGAGCCACCGCTATGGAGGAGAACCACCCCGGAGCGCCTCGCATCCGCCTGACTCCACTCCTACCAGAGGCAATTACCGTGCCCCCAGTATATACCGGCCACACCCGTAGCCGTCAAACGTTTGGGCCGGAGACCCAGGGCAATCGCATTATGAGCCGAAGAGGACGCTCAGCAGGTAGTGCTCATCCCAGCCGGCCTTGAGGCGCCTGCCTTTGATGCCCACTTTGGCCGTCTTATCCTGCCGCAAGAGATTGAGGGCCAGCCGCCGCAGCAC
>JACQUQ010000192.1 GCA_016210175.1 Chloroflexota bacterium
CACTACGCCCTGAACGTAGCGCGTCTGCCGTTCCGCCACTTCGGCACCTGGCGGCGAGGATGCTCCTGCCGTAACGCTATTATTGTACCAGGATTCGCGCCGCGCTACAAGGGGGTCGCCAGCCTGCGGGCCGGGAGTATCTCTCCCTTTTCCTCCGCACAGGGCGGTGCGCCGCGCCCCCGCACCGCAGGCGGGCGGGGAGCGGTCCGTCCTCGCCTCCCACCGGGTACACCTTCTGGGCACACCCCCTGGATTGCAGGCGTGCGTACCGTTCCCCTATCATAGTACCAGATCGCCGCACGCGCCGCCCTCTTCATGGAAGGCACCCCGGCACACGCTGAGGAGGAGCACCGTGACCTGCTTCGCACACGACCTTCCGCCCCATCCACGCCTGCGCCCCCTGGACCTCCGCTGGATCACTCACGACGGGGTGGACTACCTGATGCTGCGGGATTCCCTGGCCCTGAGCGAGCACATGCTGCTGGTGCCGGCGCCCCTGGCGCCCCTGCTGGGCCTCATGGATGGCACTCGCGACGCCCAGGCCCTGGGGCGGGCCTTCGAGTTGCGCACCGGCTACGCGCTGCCCGCAGCCCAGGTCCACCAGGTGCTCCACCAACTCCGGGACGCCCTGTTCCTGGAAGATACGGCGTACCGGGAGGCGCGGGAGCGGGCCCTGGAGGCCTACCGCGCGGCCCCCGCCCGTCCGCCCACCCTGGCGGGCCAGATCTACGCCGCCAACCCGACGGAGCTGGCGCAGCAGCTTGCGGCCTACGGCGCCTCCCTCGCGGGCGACCCGCTCCCCGCCGACGGAGCCGACCCGGAACCGCGGCACGACCTCGTGGGGATCGTCAGTCCGCACATTGACTACCAGCGGGGGGGGCGTACCTACGCCCAGGTCTGGAGCCGGGCCGCCGCGGCGGCGCGCCGGGCAGAGCTGGTCATCATCCTGGGCACCGACCATGCGGGTGCGCCCGGCCTCACTCTGACCCGCCAGCCCTATGCCACCCCCTGGGGCGTGCTTCCCACCGATCGCGCCGTGGTGAACGACCTGGCCGATGCCCTGGGGCCACCTGAGGCCTTCGCCCAGGAACTCCACCACCGCGGCGAGCACTCCATCGAGTTGGCCGCGGTGTGGCTCCATTACGTCCGCGCGGGACAGCCCTGCCCGGTGGTCCCGATCCTCTGCGGTTCCTTCGCCCCCTACGTCGGCGCGGAGCAGGACCCGGAGCAGAGCGCGGTCTTCGCCGCGGCGCTGGAGGTCCTCCGCCCGCTCCTCAGCCAGCGTCGCACCCTGGTGGTGGCCGCCGCCGACCTGGCCCACGTCGGGCCGGCCTTTGGCGACCCCACGCCGGTGGATGCGCCAGGCCGGGAGCGCCTCGCCAGCGTGGACCGGGCGCTGCTGGCCGCGGCCAGCAGCGGTGACGCCGCCGCCTTTTTCCGCCAGGTGCAGGAGGTGGGCGACCGCTTCCGGATCTGCGGGCTGCCCCCCATCTACCTCATGCTCCGCCTGGTCGGCGCAGCCCAGGGCGATGTGCTGGGCTACGACCAGTGCCCGGCGGATGCCGAGGGAGGGTCCCTGGTCTCCATCGCCGGCGTCACCGTGCGCCGCCCGTCGTGATACCCCGTGCCAGCGGTATCCTCCCCGCACCCTCGCACCCGGCCGTCCCCTGCGCCGTCCCTGGCCGGCAGGCCGCGCCGGCTCCTACCGTCGCCCTGCCCCAGCCGTACACCGGTACTGCCGTCCAGGGTGCGAGAAAGGCTCTGGAGAGAGACACGCGCAGCGAGCCTGCTCTTATGTCGCGGACGCTGGCCCGTTTTCTTGACACCATCACGGAAAAGGGACTAAGATCGTAAGAGAAAGCCGGCCGCAACCCTAACCTTTATACCAAACCTTGGATAACTCCAGACGGGAAGCGAGGTGAAATGCTCGACAATTCCATAGTGTGGCTCTTACTGGGCCTGGTGGCCTTGCTGGTGGGCGGCGCCGCGGGGTTCTTCCTGGGGAAGACCCTCATCGAGCAGCGGCTGAAGGTCGCCGAGAAGGACGCCGAGAAGATTCTGGCGAAGGCCCAGGCGGAGCAGAAGGATGTCATCCTCCAGGGGACCAAGGAGGCCATGCGCCTGCGGTCGCTGGCGGAGGAGGAGATCCGGGAGCGCCGCCAAGAGCTACAGCGGCAGGAACGGCGCCTGAACCAGAAGGAAGAGCAGCTCGACCGCTAGCTGGAGGCTGCCGAGCGCCGTGACCGCACCCTGACGAATAAGGAAAAGGAGATCGACCTGGTCCGGGCCCAGGTAGACGAGATCAAGCGGAAAGAGCTACTGGAGCTGGAGCGGGTCTCCGGCATGACCACCGCCGAGGCCAAGGACCTCCTCATCCGGTCCGTGGAGGAGGAGGCCCGCCAGGACGCCAACCGGCGTCTGTACCTCATTGAGCACGAGCTGCGTGAGGAAGCCGACCGGCGGGCGCGCGATCTCATCATCCAGGCCATCCAGCGGTGTGTCTCCGATGTGGTTTCGGAAGTGACGGTCTCGGTGGTGCCCATTCCCAGCGACGATATGAAGGGGCGCATCATTGGCCGGGAGGGACGCAACATCCGGGCCCTGGAGCATGCCACCGGGGTGGATGTCATCATTGACGATACCCCGGACTGTGTGACCCTCTCCTGTTTTGACCCGGTGCGGCGGGAGGTCGCCCGGCTCGCTTTGACCAAGCTCGTCACGGATGGCCGCATCCATCCGACCCGTATCGAGGAAGTCGTGGCACGCGCCGCGACGGAAGTGGATGACGTGATCCGGCGGGAAGGGGAGCAAGCCGTCTATGACGCCGGGGTGTCCGGTATCCACCCGGAGGTCATCCGCATTCTGGGACGCCTGAAGTTCCGCTACAGCTATGGACAGAACGTCCTGCGCCATAGCGTGGAAGTCGCCCGGCTCGCCGGGACCATCGCGGCGGAGTTGGGCGCCAGCGTGGAGATCTGCAAGCGTGGCGGGCTGCTCCATGACCTGGGCAAAGCCCTGGACCACGAGATAGAAGGACCCCACGCTCTGGTGGGAGCCTCGGTGCTCGAACGGTATGAGCGGCCCGAGGTGGTGACGGCCGTCGCCAAACACCATGACGATTGGTTCACCAACACCCTGGAAGGGGTCATCGTGCAGACGGCCGACGCCATCAGCGGAGGTCGCCCTGGGGCCCGGGGCGAGACCCTCGAGAACTATATCCAGCGCCTCCAGACCCTGGAGGCCATCGCCAATAGTTTCCCCGGCGTAGAGAAGTCCTACGCCGTGCAGGCCGGACGAGAAGTGCGTATCATCGTCAAGCCTGATCACGTCGACGATGTCGGCGCCATGCGGCTGGCTCGTGACATTGCCAAGAAGATCGAAGAAAGTCTGGAGTATCCTGGTCAGATAAAGGTGACGGTGGTCCGGGAGACCCGGGCCGTCGAGTACGCACAGTAATTGCGATAAAGGAGGTCGGAGCGAGGGGTCCCCTGGGGCTCCTCGCTCCGTATGTTCTCACCGTGCGCATGCTCATGATTGGTGATGTGGTGGGCAAGCCAGGGCGTCGGGCGCTGGCGACCCTGGTGCCGGAACTGCGGAGCCGCCTCAAACTGGACCTCGTCATCGCCAACGGCGAGAACGCGGCCGGTGGGCGGGGCCTGACCCTGGACACCGCCCAGGAGATCCTGGACGCAGGGGTCGATATCATCACTTCAGGAAACCATATCTGGGATCAGAAGGAGATTTTCCCGTATCTTGACAGTGAGTTACCCATCTTGCGTCCCCTGAACTATCCGCCGGTGGTGCCCGGCAGAGGCTACCTGACCGTGCGGAACGTGACCGTGGTGAACCTCATCGGCCGCACGTTCATGGAAGCGACCGATTGTCCCTTCCGCACCATGGACCGCTGGCTGGCCGAACTCCCGCAGCGCGGGGTCATCTTCGTAGACTTCCACGCCGAGGCCAGCTCGGAGAAGCAGGCGATGGCGTGGTACCTGGACGGGCGGGTCAGCGCGGTGGTGGGCACCCATACCCATGTCGGCACCGTCGATACCCGTATCCTGCCCAAGGGGACCGCCTTCTGCACCGATGTCGGGATGACCGGCCCCATCAACTCGGTCATCGGGAACGAGATCGAGGCCGCTCTGCACCGCTTCCTGACCCAAACGCCGACACGCTATCCGGTCGCCAGCGGCCCGGTCCTCATGAACGCGGTGGCGATAGACGTGGACGACCAGACCGGGCGGGCACAGGCCATCTTCCGTGTGGACCAGCAGGTCGAGTAGGGTCTCGCGTTCCGCGCACACCGCGCACGCACCATCCGCAACACTACACGTCGAGGAACACACATGGCAGTCGATCTCCATCTCCACACCACGGCCTCGGACGGGCGCCTCTCCCCAACGGAGCTGGTGCGCCGGGCCGGGCGCAAGGGCCTGCGGGTCATCGCCATCACCGACCACGACTCCACCGAGGGCCTGGACGAGGCCATGCAGGCGGCCCAGCAGTTCCCCCAGTTGACCATCATCCCCGGTATCGAACTGAGCACCGACATCCCCAAGGGCGAGATCCACATCCTGGCCTACGGCATTGACCCCAAGGCCCCCACCTTGCAGGAGCTGCTGCGGGAGTTCCGGGCGGCGCGCCTGGACCGGGGCCGCCGGATGGTCGAGAAGCTGGCAGAGCTGGGCATGCCCATCCCCTGGGAGCGCGTGCTGGAGCTGGCCCAGGGTGGCGCCGTGGGACGGCCCCACGTGGCCCAGGCCATGCTGGAGGCCGGCTGGGTGAGCAGCATCTCGGAGGCCTTCGACCTGTGGATCGGGCGCACCGGCCCGGCCTACGCCGAGCGTCCCAAGCTGACGCCGGTGGAGGCGGTCCAGATGGTCAAGCGCCTGGACGGTGTTACCTCCCTCGCCCACCCGGCGGATATCCCCAACCTGGAGGACACGGTCGCCGACCTGGCCGCCGCCGGGCTGTCTGGCATCGAGGCGCATTACTACGGCTACGCGCGGGAGTATGTGGACTACCTGTGCCGCCTGGCCGAGCGCCACCACCTGGTCCCCACGGGCGGCAGCGATTGCCACGGCATCCCCGGCGGGGCGGGCGGCGACGTGGGCGAGGTCGCTGTGCCGCTGGCCTCCGCGGAGCGCCTCATGGCCCTGATCCGCCAGCGCAAGGGCACGGCCTCCGCCGTCGAGTAAGGAGGGGAAAGGCGCGATGACCATGCTCGACGCCCGCCAGATCCAGGAGATCCTTCCCCACCGCTGGCCCTTTCTCCTGGTGGACCGCATCCTGGAGATCAGCGAGACCGGCGCGGTGGGCATCAAGCTGGTGTCGGCCTCGGACCTCTACTTCCTGGGGCATTTCCCCGGACAGCCCATCATGCCAGGGGTGCTCATCGTGGAGGCCCTGGCCCAGGTGGGCGCGCTGGCGGTCCTGCGCCAGCCGCAGCACCAGGGGAAACTGGCATTCTTCGCCGGGATCGAAAACTTCCGTTTCCGCAAACCGGTGGTGCCGGGCGATGTGCTGCGGCTGGAGGTGGCGCTGACCCGCAGCCGGGGGAACTACGGACGGGGGGCGGGGACCGCCACGGTGGACGGCCAGGTGGTGGCCGAGGGGGAAATCATGTTCATGCTCACGACCCCAGCGCAACTGGAGGGAACGGCCGATCCCGGCCGGGAGGGGTAACAGCCTCCGGGGGCGGTCGCAGCACGCGCCCAGCGCGTCGCGCCGGGGAGCGCAGCGCCAGGACGTTGGAGGGCAGAGGGGCGCACGGTCGCGTGCGCCCCTCTGGTGTTCCTGCGCCTCCCTACTCCGGCCCCAGGCCGCGGAAGTGGCGCTGCACCACGTCGGCAGCGGGCTTGCGGGACCAGGGCTGGGGCGCCGGCTGCTGGCCCAGCTCGGCAACCCGCTGGGCGGTGTAGGTGCTCCAGAACAGGCCGAAGAAGGACTGCTCCGGCGACCCCGCATCCGGCAAGCCGTTGAAATCTGCCAGCATCCAGATGCCAACGCCCGCGATCCCCTCGCTGCGGGCGGCGCTCAGGATGGCGCTGATGGCTGCGGTCTGGACCTCCGCGGTGAACTGCGGGTTGTCGGTGCTCCAGCCGCTGGGCCACCCCACCTCCTCCAGCACGATGGGCTTGCCCGGCGCACCCGCCCGCAGGTTGCGGATCATCTCCTGGTTGGGGGCCGTCACGCCCAGGTAGCTGTGGGGCGTCAGGAAGTCCACCATGCTGGCGAGCGTCCCGGCCGGGTTCCAGGAGACCGGCAGGAAGTAGTCCCGGTAGCGGGACGCGGTGCCGTCTCCGGCGTCGGTCTGGATGCTGGTGCTGATGAGGTGGTTCGGATCGTAGGCCCGCAGGGTCGCCGCGATGTGCCAGTTCCAGTTCAACCGCAGGTCGCGGTTGGCCGGGTTCCGGGTGAAGGTGGTGCCCCACTCCTGGTCGTTGATCTCGTTCACGGTGCCCCAGTAGGCCAGCGTGGGGTTGTTCCGCAGGTGCCGGGCCATCGCCACGACGAACTGCTCCTGCGCCGGGGACCAGCACCCCGTCACCTCACCGCAGGAACTGGGGCCGAAGAGCACGATGGTCACTTTCATCCCCTGCTCGGCGGCCAGGGCCATGATCGTATCCAGGTGGTCCAGCGTAGTCTTGGTGGGGTCCGCGGAGTCCGGCAGGAAGTTGCCGCTCCGGTCGGTCACATGGGCGAAGTCGAAGAAGACCCGCAGGGTGTTGGCCCCCAGGTTGGCCTGCGCCAGGTCCCGGATCTGCCAGCGGGCCTGGGCCAGGTACCGGCTGTCCTGGGGCAGGACCCAGGTGTTGTACCAGCCCGCGGGCGGACCGGTCACGTAGTCCGTCATCCAGAAGTGTACCGCCTTCGCGTACCAGACCCCTCCGTTCAGCCCGAGGTGATTGGCGTCGTGGATGGTGACGAACCCGGACACCGCCTGGGCTGACGGCGCCCCGGCGACCATTGCCAGCACTCCGGCGAGCAACCCAACCGTAAGCACCTGTACCAGTAGAAGCCACCGCCGCATATCGTGGACCTCCCCCCCACAGGATGGCCGCCGGTCGCGGGCGCCCTGCTCGGCGCGCCACCCCCTACGTGCACAGCGCCGGGCACCACCCCGGTCCCGTCGCACTGGCGTCGCGGCAGGAGGACCGGGGGGTGCTTATTCTCCTCGGCAGCGCAAGCGCTACCGGATGGGAGAATCATTTGTGTTATGACAACTACAAGCTTCTCAGTAATAGCGTTGGAGAGGCGTAGGAGAGCAGTGGTGAAAGCTTGCAAATGGCGCGCGGTGGGGCGTGCGGATGGGCGGAAGACGGCGGCAAAGGGACAAGGCCGGAGGATAAAGGGAGGGGCCCGCGCTGAGCCGGGGTCAGCTGATCGTGGGGCGGTGACGTGGCAAGGAGGTTGCTCCCGAGCGCTCCCGACGCTGCGTGCTACGCAGATCCCGCTTCGGGAAAGAGGCCAGGGAGGAGGGAGTGCAGTGTGGCCCAGCGCGCCCTGCCACACGCTCAGGTCGAGCGGGGAGGCCGGGCACGGTCCAGGGAGCAGTAACATTCCGCGGGGATAAGCGTACTGGAGTCCAAACCGCCCGCATGTCGCTGGCATCCGCAGTTCCGGTCGGCGAGTGACGGCCGTCACTGCGATGTGCCGGACATGTTCGTTTCTTCTGGTAGAGGGGTGGAGGAGGCTCCGGGCCGCGGACGCGGCGCTCAGCGCTGGCGCTGTGGGCACCTGGCCCGGTGGCAGGAGGATGGCACCATGGATCCTGAGACGACGCGGAACGACCCCCCCCAAGAGCACGAGCTCTCGCCCGTCCCGGAGGAGCTGCCGATCCTACCCAGCGGGGAAGCTGTGGTCTTTCCGGCCGTGGTCGTTCCTCTGGTCACGCGTAATACCCAGGCGATACAGCTGCTCGAAGAGGCCTTCAATACCGACAAGCTGATCGGCATCTTCGCCGAGCGGGCGTGGATCGAGCGCCCCGACCCGGAGCACTTCTTTTCCGTCGGCACCGTGGCGGTCATCCTCCGCATGATGCGCCTGCCGGACGGTGCCGTCCAGGCCCTGCTCCAGGGGCTCTCCCGCATCCAACTCCAAGACCTTACCCAGCAGGAGCCGTACCTGCGGGCGCGCATCGCGGCGCTGGTGGAACCGCCCACTCCGGAGAGCCTGGAGCGCGAGGCCCTCTGCCATAGCCTCGTGACCCTGTTTCAGAAGCTCCTGACCGTTGCCAACCATCTCCCCAAAGACCTCGAGCAGGTGGTGGTCAATCTCCGGGACCCCAGCAACCTGGCCGACTTTGTGTGCGCCAACCTCAATCTTGACCTCAAGGAGCGCCAGGAGGTCCTGGAAACCCTGGACGTGCTGGAACGGCTGCGCCGGGTGATGGCGCTCCTGAGCCGGGAGCTGGAGATCGTGGAGGTGGGCAACCGCATCCAGTCCCAGATCAAGGAGGAGCTGGACCAGCGCCAGAAAGAGTTCTACCTGCGGGAGCAACTCAAGGCCATCCAGCGGGAACTGGGGGAGACGGAGGACGCCAACCCGGACGTGCGGGAGTTCCGCCGCCGCCTGGCAGAGACCACCCTTCCCGAAGAGGCCCAGCGCGAGGCGGACCGGGAACTGGAGCGCCTGACCAAGATGTCCCCGGCCTCCGCGGAGTACATCGTGTCCCGCACCTTCCTGGAGTGGCTGGTCAGCCTGCCCTGGCACACCCTCACCACGGACCGCCTGGACCTGGCGCGGGCCGCCCGCATCCTGGACGAGGACCACTACGACATGGAGCGGGTGAAGAACCGCATCCTGGACTTCCTGGCGGTGCGCAGCCTCAAGCCCGATTCCAAAGGCCCCATCCTGTGCTTCGTGGGGCCGCCCGGCGTGGGCAAGACCAGCATGGGCCAGTCCATCGCGCGGGCCCTGGGGCGCAAGTTCCTACGCCTGTCCCTGGGCGGCATCCGGGACGAGGCCGAGATCCGGGGCCACCGGCGCACCTACATCGGCGCGCTGCCCGGCCGCATCATCCAGGGCATCCGCCGGGCGGAGTCCCGCAACCCCGTGCTCATGCTGGACGAGATCGACAAGCTGGGGGCCGACTTCCGGGGCGACCCCGCGGCCGCGCTGCTGGAGGTGCTGGACCCGGAGCAGAACCACACCTTCGTGGACCACTACCTGGACGTGCCCTTCGACCTGTCGCGGGTGCTCTTCATCACCACCGCCAACGTGCTGGACACCGTGCCCCCGGCCCTGCGCGACCGCATGGAGGTCATCGAGATCCCCGGCTACAGCGAGCCGGAGAAGCTGGAGATCGCCCGGCGCTACCTGGTACCCCGGCAGATCCACGAGAACGGCCTGCACCCCGACCGCTTCAGCATCACCGAGGGCGCGATCCGCTCCCTGATCCGGGACTACACACGCGAGGCGGGGGTCCGCAACCTGGAGCGGGAAATCGGGACGGTGTGCCGCCGCGTGGCCCGGCGGGTGGCCGAGGGCTATACCGAACCCACGGCCATCGACGCCCCGGACCTCAGCGGTCTCCTGGGCAAGCAGCGGTTTCGCCACACCGTGGCCGAGCAGGGGGATGAGGTCGGGGTCGCGACGGGGCTGGCCGTGACCCCGGTGGGTGGCGATGTGCTCTTCATCGAGGCCAGCCTGGTGCCCGGCACCGGGCAGATCACCCTCACCGGGAGCCTGGGCGACGTCATGCAGGAGTCGGCCCGCGCCGCCCTGACCTACGTGCGCAGCCGGGCCGGGGTGCTGGGGGCCCCTCTGCACTTCTACCAGAAGCACGACCTGCACATTCACGTGCCCGCCGGGGCCACCCCCAAGGACGGCCCCTCGGCAGGCGTGACCATCACCGTGGCCTTGCTCTCGGCGGTCTGCAAGCGCCCGGTGCGCAAAGACATCGCCATGACCGGCGAGATCACCCTGCGGGGCAAGGTGTTGCCGGTGGGCGGCATCAAAGAGAAGGTGCTGGCGGCGCACCGGGCGGGCATCGCCCGAGTGATCCTCCCTCGGGAGAACGAGCGCGACCTGGAGGAGGTGCCGGAGGCCGTCCGCCGCGACCTCGATCTGGTGCTGGTGGAGAGCCTGGACGAGGTGGTCCCCATCGCCCTGACACCGGGGCAGGGGCAGCCCCGCCTGGTGGCCGCGGTGGCCTGAGCGTTGCCGTCTTCCTTCCCAGGACTCCTGGTGTGGTATCGAGCAAAACGGTCGGGGTGGGTTGCAACCCGCCCCGACCGGCATTTCCACTGTGCAATGCGAAGGGTCCGGCGCCTTACAGCTTGCGGACCGCAACCTCTTCCGTGACCGTCGTGGTCGTGGTCGTCGTGGTGCGCTCGTCCACCAGCACCCGGTAGGGGGCCACCTCCCCGTGCAGCGAGATATCCAGCCCGGCTTCCTCTTCCTCACGGGTAACGCGTAGGCCCACCACCGCATCCAGGACCTTCAGCAGGATGAAGGTACCCACGAAGGAGTAGGCGCCGGTCACCGCGATGGCCATGAGCTGGATGCCGACCTGGGCCGGGTTGCCGGCGAACAGGCCATCGGCCCCGGCGCTGTTGATGGCCAGGGAGGCAAACAGCCCGGTAGCCAGCGCACCCCAGGTGCCGCCCACCCCGTGGACGCCGAACACATCCAGGGAGTCATCCAACGCTATCTTATTGCGGATCTGGATCGCGGTGAAACAGGCGACGCCCGCCACCGCTCCGATGATGACCGCGGCGACCGGGCCGACGAACCCGGCTGCCGGGGTAATCGCGACCAGCCCGGCCACGGCGCCGGAGGCAGCGCCCAGCAGGCTCGGCTTGCCCGACTTGGCCCAGGCCGCGAACATCCAGGACAGGGCGGCGGCCGCGGCCGCAGTGTTGGTGACCACGAAGGCGTTGGCGGCCAGGCCGTTGGCGGCCAGGGCGCTGCCGGCGTTAAAGCCAAACCAGCCGAACCACAGCAATGCCGCACCCAGCACGGTCATGGTGATGTCGTGAGGCTCCATGGGGACCCGGCCGAAGCCATGGCGCTTGCCGAACACGATGGCCGCGGCCAGGGCCGCCATCCCGGAGCTAATGTGTACCACCGTGCCGCCGGCAAAATCCAGCGCGCCCAGGGAGCGCAGCCAGCCGGGCGTGCCGGCGCAGCCGGCCACGGTCTCCGCCCCCTCAATGGGCGTGCAGCTCCACACCCAGTGGGCAATGGGATCGTAGATCAGGGTGGCCCATAGCACGGTGAAGACCAAGAAGGTGGTGAACTTCTTCCGCTCGGCAAAAGCGCCGGTGATGAGGGCCGGGGTGATGATGGCGAACATGGCCTGGAAGATCATAAAGGCCATGTGCGGAATGGTGGCAGCGTAGGCCCCATTGGGCTCCTGGCCGACGCCGTTCAGTCCTGCCCAGTCCAGGCCGCCGATGAAGCCGCCGATGCTCGGGCCAAAGGCCAGACTATAGCCCCAGAGCACCCACTGCACGCTGATCAGCGCCACGATGATAAAGCTCTGCATAATGGTGGCCAGGACGTTCTTCCCTCGGGCCATGCCGGCGTAGAAGAACCCCAAGCCTGGCGTCATGATCATGACCAGGGCGGCGCTCACTAAGACCCACGTCGTATCGCCAGCGCTGATCTCCACGGCTTTCCCTCCTTGCTGCACACACCAAGTCCGACCGCTACGGTGCTCAGTATGTCACTGCAAGGTTTCAGGAGCGTTGCTGGTATATTACTTCTCAGTTTCTAGTGGATGACACAGTTGTAACATGGCGGGGATGTCGCGGCGTGGTCGGGGGACAGCACACTACGCTCGCCGTGGGGACAGGCGCCGGGGCGGGTGGCCGCCCGCCCCGGCGTGTGCTCCTTACCGGGGGCGCTCTGGGTGGTCGTGGGCGTCATGGGGATGCCCGTGGTCGTGGTCTGCGCCGTCGTGCTGGTCGGCGCGGTGGCTGCCGACCAGCAGGTCGCGGCGCTCGCCCCACTTCTTGGCGAAGCGGTAGTAATTGCGGCGGCTGAGCTTGTCCCGCTCGGTGGGGTCCAGGCTGGTCCAGCCCCGGTGCTCATGGAAGACCACCGGCAGGTCGGGCAGCGCCAGCGTCCGGTAGCCCTGATCCCGGAAGGCAAAGCTGAAGTCCAGGTCCAGGTTGCGATAGAAACGGAAGCGTTCGTCCATCAGCCCGACCCGGCGCAACGCGGCGCGCCGGAAGGCCATGCAGTAGCCCAGCACCGCGTCCACCTCGGGGCCGGGGTGGTCCGTAAAGTGGTGCAGGTGCTCGTCAACGCTGCGTACCCCCCGCGGCCCCACCAGGCCCACGGCGGGCGCGGGCAGGGCGGCCCAGAGCGGCCCGTAGATATCGCCCGTAACTTCGGCGCTGGTATCCAGCAGCAGGACAATCGTCCCGGTGCTGTCCCGCAGGCCGGCATTGCGGGCCTCGCCTTCGCCCAGGTGGTGGGTCGTGTGGAGCACGCGCAGACGCGGGTCGTCGGCGGCCGCCTGCTCTAGCCACTGGGCCGTGGCCGCGTCGGCATCGTTCTGGACCACCACCACCTCGACCCGGCGCTCCCCGGCCCAGCGCACCACGCTGGTCAGGCAGCGCTGCACATCCTCCAGCCAGCCGCTGACCACCAGGTTGACCGAAAACTCGCAGCGGTCGGGCTCGGCCAGGCGGGAAGGGACATCCCGAGCGCCGGTAATGATCCGGGGCGGCCGGCCATGCCGGGGCGACACCCGCACCAGGGTGGGCGTGAACCGGCTGCGGGGGCTGACCTGGGTCCCCTGGCGGGTGTCCGAGACCTCCCAGCCGGCCGCCCGCACCTGGTCGCGCCGGGCGTCGGCCTCCTGGTAGCAGCGCCCCCGGCGCAGCGCCTCCCGCTCCTCCAGCAGGGCTGCCACCGCCGGGGGCAGGACCGCGGGGGCTACCCGGTCGAGTCCCAGCCCCAGCACCCGGTCGAAGGCCAGCAGCAGGGCGTACTTCTCCGCGCGGGGCAGCCCACCGCGCAGCACCTCCCAGACCACGGCCAGCGCGGTAGGCAGGTGGAGGTCGTCGTTGATGGCATTGCGGAAGCGGGCTTCCAGGGCCATCGCGCCTTCGGACCACGCGGCCGGGTCGGGCGGGTCACTGCCGGCCAGGTGCGCCACCGCATCCCGCAGGCGCAGGTACGCCAGCTGCGCCGCGGTCAGGGAGGCCCAGGTGAAGTTGAGCTTGCTGCGGTAGTGGGCGGTCAGGCACAGGTAGCGGAAGCCCAGCGGATCATAGCCCCGCGCTCTCAGGTCGCTGAGGGTGTAGTAGTTGCCGGCGGACTTGGCCATGCGGGTGCCCGCGAACATCAGGTGCTCGCCGTGGAGCCAGGAGCGCACGAACGGCAACCCGGTGGCCGCCTCGCTCTGGGCGATCTCGCTCTCGTGGTGGGGGAAGAGGTTATCGACGCCGCCGGTGTGCAGGTCCAGTTGCGCCCCCAGGTGCTTCATGGACATGGCGGAGCACTCGATGTGCCATCCGGGATAGCCTGGTCCCCAGGGGCTTTCCCAGAACATGGTGCGGTGTGGTCCGGCGCCCTTCCAGAGGGTGAAATCCTCGGGGTTGCGCTTGTTCGGGTCAAGCTCCACCCGGTGGATCCCGGCCCGCAGGTGCTCCCGCCGGTTGCCCGAGAGCCGGCCGTACGCGGGGAAACGGCCCACATCGAAATAGACGTTGTCGCCGCTCTGGTAGGCGTAGCCCCGGTCCATCAAGCGCCGGACGATGGTCAGCATCTCGGGGATGTGCTCAGACGCGCGCGGGAAGACCTGGGCGGGCAGGATGTGCAGCCGGGCTTCGTCGCGCCGGAAGGCGTCAGTATAGTAGGCTGCGATTTCCTGGGGGCTCTTCCCTTCGGCCGCCGCGGACAGGAGCATCTTGTCTTCGCCCCGGTCAAAGGTATCATCCTGCATGTGGCCCACATCGGTGATGTTTTTGACGTGGCGGACCTCGTAGCCGTTATAGGCCAGGGTACGACGTAAGAGGTCGGCCATGAGGAAGGTGCGCATGTTGCCCAGGTGGGCATAGCGGTACACCGTCGGGCCGCAGGTGTACAGCGTCACCATCGGGGGCGCCAGCGGCGTGAAGGGTTCTTTCTGCCGTGTGCGGGTATTGTACAGGCGTACCGTCATGGCCGCACCTCCCATCCGCGTGAGCCGGGCCGGAGGAGGACGCCGAGAGGTGGCGCTCCAGGGGGTCCGGCGCTGCCGCTGGCGCGCCAGGCTCTGCCACAGCGCCCCTATTGTACCGCAGCTTCTGTCCAGCTACCAGGGGATGGCCGGGGATCTCGCCCCATCGCATCACGGCATGCATCGTTGCTGCGTGCCGGTGCTTTTGGTATACTCCGCGCGATCCCGCGCCCTCTGACCCCTCCCGCCGCGGCCCGCAGGGTGCTCCCGTCCGGCCAGAGCGCAGCCCGGCGTGGCAGACTGCTGCATCCAGAGGCCTGGGGCGCACCCAGGTCCACCACGTCTGTCCGGAGCAGGCCCGACGTGCTCGCCGCCTTCGACTGGGAAACCGCCCTGCTGTCCGCCGGGGAGCGGGTGCTGTACTTGCTCGCCATCGGCGCGCTGGCCTGGGCGAGCTATGTCCTGCTGCGCCGTTTGCTGCCCCGAATGCTGCGGGCCGCGCTGGTGCGGGAGCCCCAGCGGGCCGATGCCGACACGCTCCAGCGCTATGAGACGGTCATCTCCGTCGTGCTGGCCACCGCAGAGACGCTCCTGGTGGGCACAGCCATCCTCATGGCGCTCCAGGCGATGGGCTTCCCCATCATCCCCATGGTGGCCGGGCTGAGCGTGGCTGGCATCGCCCTGGGCCTGGGCACCCAGAACCTGGTGCGGGACGTGGTCAGCGGCCTGTTCATCCTGGCAGAGGACCAGTACCGCAAAGGCGACACGGTGCAGATCGGCGCGCTGCGGGGGACGGTGGAGGACGTGACGCTGCGGCGCACGGTGCTGCGGGATGCGGACGGGACGGTGCACAGCATCCCCAACGGCCAGATCGCCATCTCCAGCAACTTTACGCGGGAGTGGGCGCGGGTGACGCTGGACCTCCGCCTGCGCTACAGCGTGGACCTGGCGCGGGCGCAGGCGGTCATCAACGGGGTGGGCCAGGAGTTGGCCGCCGACCCGGATCTCGGCCCTGCCCTCATTGAGGCGCCGCGCTGGGAGCAGATCGTCACCCTGGAGGAGTCCTCCCTGCTGGTGCGGATAGCGGCTGTGGTCCGCCCCCGCCGTCAGGCCGAAGTCGCGGGGGAGCTGCGCCGCCGCCTGCTGGATGCCCTGCTGACCGAGGGCATCATCGGGCCAGGACCGGCGCCGGGGACCGCAGGCTGAGGGCGTCCCCTCCGTAGGGAGCTACACCACCGCGAGGTCAGCGCCGAAATCACGTACCATAAAGAAAAGAGATAGTGACAAAGGACCGCATGCCGATGCCCCTCCCTTCCCTTTGGTCCCACCTCGAAACGGTGCAGCGCCTCCTCCAGCCTCCCTCGGCGCTGGCCCTGTTCACGGACATTGACGGCACCATCAGCCCCATTGTCCCGGTGCCGGAGGAGGGCGCCGTCACGCCCCGCTGCCGCGCTGCCCTGGAGCGTCTCGCCAGCAGGCTGCCCCTCGTTGGGGCCGTCTCGGGGCGCGCCGCAGCCCACGCCCGCGCCATGGTCGGGCTGGACGGCCTGATCTACCTGGGCAACCACGGCCTGGAGCGCTGGCCCCGCTCAGTCCTCAGTCCTCCGTCCTCCGCCACTCCGGAAGCCCTGGCCGACCTGGCAGCGCGGCTCGCCGGCCTCCCTGGGCTTCGGCTGGAGGACAAGGGACCGGTGGTCGGCGTCCACTACCGCCTCGCCCCCGACCCGGAGCAGGCACGGGAGCAGGCGCTCTCCGCCGCGCACGCGGTGGCGGCGCGCTACGGGCTGCGGGTGGCCGAGGGCCGCCGGGTGGTGGAGTTGCGCCCGGCCGTGGAGGTCAACAAGGGCACCGCGCTCCGCGCGCTCCTGGATGAGCACCCGGACGTGCGGGCGGTCCTCTACCTGGGCGACGACCGCACTGACGCCGACGCCTTCCGCGCCCTCCATCGCTGGGCCGCGGACCAGGAGGGCAGGGTGGCGGTGGCGCTGGCCGTGCTCAGCCCGGAGACGCCCCCCGAAGTGCAGGAGCACGCCGATTACGCCCTGGAGGGTGTGGGCGCGGTCGAGCGGTTCCTGGAGTGGCTGGCGCGGGTGTGCCAGATCCAGGCTGAAGCAGAACAGCCGCGCTGACAACCGTCGCCGGGGAACGGTCGCCGCTGCCCCCGGTCCCACCCGGCCAGTGCCACCCTGCCCCCGTCAGGCGGCGCTTGGCTCCGCCGGTCCCGGCCCAGCCGGGCGCTCCCGCCCGTCGTGGTTGGCGGCTCCCCTGGTGCGCGCTTCAGCCAGGAGCAGCTTCTGCTCCGCCGCCGCGATGTTGCGGCGGGCGACCGCGATGACGTCAGGGTTGACCGAGATGGAGTCGATGCCCCAGCGCACCAGCGTCTCCGCATACTCCGGGTAGACCGAGGGCGCCTGCCCGCAGATGGAGCAGGTGATGCCCAGCCGCTGGCACTCCCGGATGATGGTATGGATGGTGTCCAGCACGGCCCTGTCCCGCTCGTCGTACAGGGGCGCGACCACCTCGCTGTCCCGATCCACCCCCAGGACCAGTTGCGTCAGGTCGTTGGACCCGATGGACACCCCGGTGACCCCCAGCCGCACGTACTCCTCCAGCCAGGAGGTGATGGAGGGCACCTCGGCCATCACCCACAGCTCCAGGTGGCGGTGGCCCGCGGTGAGGCCGCTCTGGTCGATGAGGCGCTTGCACTCCCGGAACTCCCAGCCCGTGCGCACGAAGGGGATCATCAAGTGCAGGTTGTCGAACTCCTCCCGCACCCGCCGCAGCGCCGCCAGCTCCAGGGCGAACAGGTCAGGCTCCCTGGTGTAGCGGTAGCAGCCCCGGTAGCCGATCATGGGGTTGTCTTCCCTGGGCTCGAACTGCTCCCCACCCTTCAGGCCCCGGAACTCGTTGGATCGGAAGTCCATCGCCCGGTAGATGACCGGACGGGGGTGGAAGGCGCGGGCGAAGACCCGCAGCTTGTCGGCCATCTTCACCACGAACTCCTCGCCGCGGCCCTGCTGGAGCAGCAGGCGGGGGTGGGCGCCCTCCAGGGCCGCCAGGATCATGAACTCGGCCCGCAGCAGGCCCACCCCGTCCACCGGCTGCTGGGCCACCTCCTCCGCGCGCTCCGGCTCGCCCAGGTTGACGTAGAGCCTGGTCGCCGTCACCGGCGGGGCCGGGGCCGGCGGCGGGGCCGCGGACGGCGCGGGCGTCAGCCTGGCCTCGGGGGGCGCGCCCGCTACCACGGTGCCCTCGCGGGCGTTGACGGTGACCGCCATACCGTCCTTGAGGACTTTGGTGGCCTCCCTGGCCCCCACGATGCAGGGGATGCCCAGCTCGCGGGAGACGATAGCGGCGTGGGAGGTCATGCCGCCGGCATCGGTGACGATGGCCGCCGCCCGGCGCATGATGGGCACCCAGTCGGGCGTGGTCATGGTCGTCACCAGGATTTCCCCCGGCTGGAGCTTGCCGCCCTCGTCGGGGGACGAGAGGACGCGCACCGTACCCGCCGCCTGGCCGGGGCCAGCTCCCAGGCCATGCACCAGGACCTGCCCTTGCTCGGGCGCCGGCGCCTTGGCCCTCTCCACGAGGGTGGTGACCGGCCGCGTCTGCACGAGAAAGACCTGGCCCTCTTCGATGGCCCACTCCACGTCCTGGGGCGCGCCGTAGTGGGCCTCGTCCCGCCTGCCCAGGTCCGCCAACGCGCGGATCTCGTCGTCGGTGAGCACCGGGGCGGTGGCCTGCTCCTCCGGCAGGTCGATGCGGACGTTCTCGCCGGTCTGGGGGTCCCGCACCAGCATGAAGTCCTTGTACCCGATGGCCTTGCGCCTGAGGGCCAGGCTGTCCTTGTCCACCTCGTAGCGGTCCGGCCCGACCTGGCCACCCACCACCACCTCTCCCAGGCCCCAGGCCGCCTCGATGACCAGGGTCTTGGGGTCGCTGGTGGCGGGGTCCACGGTGAACAGCACGCCCGACTTCTCAGCGTTGACCATCCGCTGCACGATGACGGCGATGAGGGACTCCCCCACCAGGCCCTGCTTGACCCGGTAGAAGAGCACGCGTGCGCCGAAGAGGGAGGCCCAGCAGTCCTTGACCCGGCGGACCAACTCGTCGGGCCCGCGCACATTGAGGAAGCTCTGGAACATCCCGGCAAAGGAGAACTGGGCGGTGTCCTCCACAGTGGCGGAGGAGCGCACGGCTACGAACTCCCGCTCGACCCCCTGGCGCTGGGAAAGCGTCGTGTAGGCGTCGGCGATGGCCCGGCGCACCTCGTCCGGCACCCGCGCCCGGCGGATAAGCCCCTGCAAAGCCTCGGAGACATCGCGCAGTTGGGCCGGGTCGTCCACGTTCAGGCGGGCCAGGCGTGCGGCCACCTCGTCGGCCAGGCCGCTCTCCTGGTAGAAGCGGCGGTAGGCGTCCACGGTGACCACGAAGCCCGGCGGCACCGGCAACCCGGCCTTGGTCATCTCGCCCAGGTTGGCGCCCTTGCCCCCGGCAATGGGCACGGCCTCCCGGCTCAGCTCCTCGAACCACGTGACCAGCGGCATCGCGCTCCCCTCCCTTCGCTCCCTCCCAGGCTACCCGGGCGGCCTGAAGCTGCCCTGAGGCGGTGCTGAGGGTTGGCTGAAATCGCGCCTCAGTCCACGGGCGCCCGCTCCAGCAGCAGGGCGTTCAGCGTCACCAGGACCGAGCTGCCCGCCATGGTGAAGGCCGCGATCTCCGGCCGCAGCAGCAGCCCGAAGACCGGATAGAACACGCCTCAGGCGATGGGGAAGGCGATGACGTTGTAGCC
>JACQUQ010000205.1 GCA_016210175.1 Chloroflexota bacterium
ACCTGCTGAGCAACGCCCTCCGGTACACGCCGGGCGGGGGCCGTGTAGCGGTTGTGGTGGAGCGGCAGGGCGAGGACCTGGTGTTCCGGGTGCGGGACAGCGGCATCGGCGTGGCCCCGGAGCACCTCCCCCACGTCTTCGAGCGCTTCTACCGCGTGGAGAAGTCCCGGAGCCGGGCGGCCGGTGGCTCCGGCATCGGGCTCACCATCGCCCGCGCGCTGGTCGAGGCGATGGGCGGGCGCATCTGGGCGGAAAGCCCTGGCCCCGGCCAGGGCGCCACCTTCTCCTTTACCCTGCCGGCAGCCCCCGCTTTCTCGTTCCCTCGCCGCTGAACACGACAAGGGGAAGAACCGTACCACCAGGGCCTTTCATGTTCGGGCACAGACTCGTCTCGGCCGACAGGCCCTAAGCGACGGAGCGCGCCGTCCCCTCGTCCAGGGGCAGCGTAAAGGAAAAGGCGCTGCCCTGCCCTGGTGTGCTCTCCACCCACATGCGCCCCCCGTGCCGCGTCACGATCTGGTACCCGATGGCGAGCCCAAGCCCCAATCCCTCCCCGGAGTGGGCGCCCGCGCCCGGCACCCGATGGTAGCGGTCGAACAGGCGGGGTACGCGCTCCGGCGGAATGCCCACCCCCTGGTCACTGACCACCACCACCGCCTCGCGGCCCGCCCGCTCCAGTCGGACCTGTATGCTCCCGCCGGCGGGCGAGTACGTGATGGCGTTCCTGAGCAACTCCTCCACGACCTGCTCGATCCGGCAGGGGTCCCATGCTCCCACCAGGCGCTCGGCTCCCGGTGCGACCTCGACACTCACGTGATGGCGGTCGGTGGCGGTCCCATGCGCCGCCGCCACGCGCCGCACCAGCGGCACCAGGTCACAGGGTTGGGGCCGCAGCCCCAGCAGGGCGCGCTCGGCACGGGCGGCCTCGCGCAGCTCCCCCAGCATGGCGTTCATCCGGGTGAGCTGCTCGACGATGGTCTCGATGGCGTCGATCTGGCGGGGATCGGGCCGCGCCGCCCGGCTCAGGCCACGCTGGAGCAGATAGGCGTAGCCCAGGGCCGCGGTCAGGGGGTTCCGCAAGTCGTGGACCACCATGGAGAGGAACTCCTCGCGCTGGCGCTCCCAGTCCTTCTGCTCCGTGCTATCCCGGACGCTCACCACGGCGCCGTGGACCTCCCCGCAGTGGGAGAGGAGCGGGATGGCCGAAACCCGATAAGGGACATCCCTCCCTACGCCGGGGTCGTAGTAGACCCCCTCATGGACAGCTACCCGCTCGCCCCGGAGGGCCCGCGCCATCGCCGTCTCCTCAGGCAGCATGGGGCGGCCATCGGGGTGACGGACGCGCGCCCGGGCGACCAGATCCGCCACGTTGAGCGGGGCGGCCGTATCAGCAAAGTGGCGCAAGCGGCGCTGTGCCTCAGGGTTCCATAGCGTGATGCGACCGTCGCAGGCGACGACGAACAGGACATCGGCGATGCGCTCAGCGATGATCTCCAGACCAATGGTGTGGTCGCGGGTCTGGCGCAGGTCGGGGCGGTGTTTCATGCTCTGCTCTCCGATCAGGGGATACGCCTCTGCTGGTCTGGTGGGAATATCTCTCTTATTATACAGGAGACTGTTTGTATTATGGAAAGTTTCTAGCCCGCCGGGCCGCCGCCGCAGCCGGGCGCGCGCTCCGGCCCCGGCCTGCAACCGGGGGTATACGTTCTTACTTCTGGGAGGGGAACCTGGTGGCGCTGCTTACCGGTTTGCTGGCTGCCCTGAGCCGGCTGTTCGGCCGCATCACCAACACGCTGTTTGGATGGGCCACGATCGCGCTGTTCGGGCAGAGCCCCGACACGCGTCGCCAACTCGTCCTCAGTGGCATCGCGCTGTTGGCGCTGGCGTGGTTGGCGGCAGCCCTGGGCGTCCTGTTCCCGCCCGTGGGGCTGTTCCTCCTGGCGTTCGTGCCCCATCCAGAGGGGGTCCCCGCGTCGTGGGTGCGCCTGGGCATGGCGGCAGCGGTCGCCGTGGTGCCCCTGGTCACGGGGCTGCTGTCCCTGCTCCTCTTCGCGCCCCAGGAGCGGCCCAGGGGCCGGGCCGTGCTCCGCGCCCTGGTGCTGGGGTATCCCGTCACGGTCGGCCTGGGCCTCACGCTGGTGCTGCTCCTGTTCACCGTCCCGCTGCTCAAAGCGCGGGCGCTGGCACGGCGCTTCCAGGACGAGCACATCCCGTTCCTGGTGCAGCCCGGCGGCTACCCGACGGTGCTCGCCGACCTCGCGCACGCGTTGGAACGTGGCGGGCTGCCCACCCGCCAGGAGCGGCCGCCGCTCCTGCTGGAGGCGCCGGTCCGGCTGCTGGCCCCATTCGTGCGGGGGAGCACGGGGCGCATGGCTGCCGACCGCCTGGCGCTGCTGCGAGGGCAGGGCCTGGAAGTGCTGCTGTACCCGGCCGATCTGGTGGTGAGCGGCACAGCCGCCACAGTGGCCCGGGCCCGGATGATCCTGGTCCAGGAGCTACTATTTACGGCGGCCTACCTTACCTGGAGCGCTGAGGGCCAACGCCTGGAGGACCACGTGCGCGCCATCTGGCGCGAGCTCTCGCCGCGGCCGGACGGCCCGACGGCGTCTGCGGTCCAGGAACGCCTGGCTACCTTCCTCACCACGCTCTCGCACAGCGACCTCGCGTACGAGGAATGGGAGGTGCTGTACCGGTTGGCCCTCCAGGTAGAGACCCGCCTGCTGCGCCTGGTCCGGCCGCCGACACCCCAGATCCACATCGTTGAGCGGGTGGTGGAGCGGCCGCCGGCGCCCGCAGCGGCGCCAACGGGAGCAGCGCGTCCGGCGCCGGTGCAGGTACAGGGTATCCCCATCCTGGTGCTCGCCGCTGCGATGGGCCTGCTCCTCTGGCGGCTCTTCAGCGCACCGCCCTGGCAGCGCAAGCCCGGCTGGTAGCCGCGGCCACACCGGGGGAGCATCGCGGAAGCGCAGCGTTGCTTGCCCTACCTCCCCAGGAGCAAAAGGCTGGAGCGGAGCTGAAGCACGAGCACCTGCGGTCGGCCGACCGCAGGCGAGCGAAAGGAGACACCATGTTCGGAGGCGGGCATCGTGTTTTCCACCAGGGAAGACTATACTGCCAACGTGCGGGACCCGGAGCAGCAGCAATGGTACCGTGACCTCGTCGATGAGCTGGAGGGAGCGCCGGAGTCCACCGAGGGCAGCGTGGTGGTGGCTATCGGTCGGCAGCGGGCACAGGAGGCTGCGGAGGGCCGCTCAGGCAGGGGGCCCTCCGCTTGCGTATCGGCGCGAGGTCGAGGCGAGACGGAGTTCCCCCGCCGACGGGATTCGGGAGCGCCGAATCTGATGACCACCCAATGAGCCCTGGTTTTGTTAGTGCACGATCAGGGCAGGTCATAGGGAATCGGACGGTGGTAGGGGCGCATGGCCATGCGCCCCTACCGGGTGCCCATGCCGAAAACGTCTCCTGATCCTGCATTAGGGACGTTGAGAGCGTCCTTCACGACCTCAAACCATTTGTTCTGTCGTGCTGAACGCAGTGAAGCATCCGCAGCCCCAAGGGTACGGATGCTTCGCTACGCTCAGTATGACCGTTCCTCCTGCGGGCTCTGGAAAGATACGCTTAGGAGCGGCCTACGCGGGTACGGTAGCTCAGGTAGATGAGATCACGCAGGCGGTCAGGGGACCCCACGTGCTCGTGGGCGATCTTGACCCAACTGCGCGCCGAGGCGATATTGGGCCGCGGCGCAAAGGCGTACCCCTCGCCCTGGGCGACCAGCGTCGCGACGAGCTCCTCCTCAAAGCGCAGCACAATGAAGTCGCCATCGTAGAGCCCGAAGACCTTCCCTGCGGCAAACAAGCAGGGGAAGCCGAAGGCCGACCGCAGACTGGCCTCTGGCAGCTGCTCCAAGCACTCGTCGAGGATACGCTTGGCCTCATGAATGGTCATTCGATGATCTCCTTGCGGGTATGCATGCACCGGCACCTCCGCCCGCGGCGGGCAGGAGACCCACACCCGGAGGCTCAGTCCTGGGGGGAGAGCGGGCGGTACAGGCCGTGGGCGGCGATGTGGGCGCTCACGGGGTCCGGCACCCAATAGCGGATGGAGAGCCCATGGGCCACGCGGCGACGGATATCGGTGGCGCTGATCCCGATCAGCGGCATGTCAAGTTGCAGGATGCGCTCCCGCGCCCGGGGCACCGCGCGCTCCAGCACCGCCCAGTCCGCCTCCGCCACGCCCGGCCGCCGCACCGCGACGATCCGGCACAGGTCCGCCAGCAGGTCGGGCCGGTGCCAGCTATGCAGCTCCCGCAGCGCGTCCCACCCCATGATGAAGAAGAGGGGGACGCCCTCGCCCAACTCCTGCCGCAGATCCTGCACGGTATCCACGCTGTAGGACGGGCCGGTGCGCTCGATATCCACCATCGAAACGCGAAAGGCCGGATTGGAGGCGACGCCCAGGCGCACCATGGCCAGGCGGCTGGCGGTATCGGCCACGGGGAGGCGCGCCCGGTGGTAGGGCCGGCCGGCCGGGACGAAGATCACTTCTTGCAGCCGTAACTGCGTGCGGGCCTCTTCGGCGATGATGAGGTGGCCCAGGTGCAGCGGATCGAAGGTCCCCCCCAGGATGCCGACCCCACGATGTTCGCCTGCCAATCGTTCCTCCTGCTACCCACCCGCCTGGCCCGCGTCATGCGTACCAGCGGAACGCTATCGGCCCGATCTTCACCAGGTCGCCCGGCTTCACGCCGGCACGCTGGAGGGCCCGGGCGATCCCCAGCCGGGCCAGATGGCGCCGGAACCACGCCTGCGCCGCCGGATCCTGGAAGTCGGTCAGGTGCGCGACCCGGGCCGCGTCCGGACCAGTGACCTCGTAGACACCGTCCGCCTGGGCCACCGTCACCCGTGCCCCCGCCGGCCGCGGTTGGAACACCTGGTACTCCTCCGCCGGGGCCGCGTGCGGCACCGCCGCGGCCGCCTTCGCCTCCTGCAAGGCGCGGGCCGCCGCCTGGGCCACGTCGTCCACCCCGGCCCCGGTCGCTGCCGACACAAAGGAGACCGGCAGTCCCAGCACCGCCAGCTCCATCTCAATGGTCAGCCGGCGCTCCGCCACCTCGGGGAGGTCCATCTTATTCACCACGAGGATCTGCGGCTTGCGGGTGAGCGCGGGGTCATACAGCGAAAGCTCGCGCAAGATCGTGTGGAAGTCGTCCAGCAGGTGGGGCGACGTGCCATCCAGCACGTGCAGCAGCACCTTGGTGCGCTCGATGTGGCGGAGGAACTCGTGTCCAAGGCCCACGCCGCGCGCTGCGCCCTCGATGAGGCCGGGGATATCCGCCAGCACAAAGGACTCGTACCCCAGCTCCACCACCCCAAGGTTCGGGGAGAGGGTGGTGAAAGGATAGGCGCCGATCTTGGGCCGGGCGCGGGTCATGGCCGCCAGCAGGGTGGACTTGCCCACGTTAGGGTAGCCGATCAGCCCCACATCAGCTAGCAGCTTGAGGTCCAATCGTAGCCGCACTTCCTCGCCGGGCTGGCCCAACTCCGCGAAGCGGGGCGTCTGGTGGACCGAGTTGGCAAAGTGGGCGTTCCCCCGCCCCCCACGGCCCCCACGGGCGACGACCACCTCCTGGCCCGGCTCGGTGAGGTCCGCCAGCACCCGCTCGCTCCCGTCCTCGCCAAGCACCGTGACGATGGTCCCTGCGGGCACCCGCACCCGCAGGTCGGCCCCGTTCCGGCCGTGGCGGTCGTTCCCCATCCCGTGCTGGCCCCGGTCGGCCCGGAACCGCCGTCGGTAGCGGAACTCCGCCAGGGTCGTCACTCGCGGGTCAGCGACGAAGAGCACGCTGCCCCCGTGACCACCATCGCCCCCATTGGGGCCACCCCGTGGAATGTATTTCTCCCGCCGGAAGCTCACGCAGCCGTGGCCGCCGTCGCCACCACGCGCCCACACCTCAACACGATCAACCAGATTTGGCACGGTATCCCTTTCGCTATCCACCGCTGCATCCACACGCTTCCCGGATCAGCAGCTGGTGAGCAGAGTATACATGATAATAGTACCATGCTTCTCCCCCGGCGATCACATTCCGCTCCCATGGTGGTGGCCTCCAGGCAGGGGATAGCTGCCAGCGGCGCTGGGGATGTTCACCCCGGAGGTGGGGAAAACTTTGCCGTGGCGGGGCCAGCCGCGCGGCAGGCTGGCAGCAGGCGCGGGGCGAAAGGTGGGGACAGGGCAAAGTTATCCACCGGAGCAAGGAGTTATCCCCAGAAACTACTGGAGTTATCCACCGTTATCCCCTGCCTGGCGGGGGCGACGCCGCTACCGTGGACAGGCGCGCGCAGAGGGAAGGAGACAAGAGGCAACCACAGGAGCGATGCGGTAGAATGGTGCCTGAAGCGGCCTGAGCGTCACATGACCTACGCATCGGCACAGGGAGGGCCGGCGCAGCGTCCTCGCTGCGCGCCGCGGCGCGGGAGAGCCAGACCGGAAAGGAGCGTGGTCGGATGGATACGGTGCTCCTCGGCGCCTTGCTGCTGACGGTGGCCGCGCTGGTGGCCGTGGTGGTGGCGGCGCTCCGCAGACCGCCGGCTTCCGCAGACCTCGCCACGCCGCTCCAGCACCTGGCGCTGGCCGTGCAGCAGGGGCAGGCGCAGACCGCGGTGCTCGCAGAAAAGCTCGGCCACCTGGAGCCCGTGGCGCAGGCGGTGGGGGGCATCCAGGTGGAGCTCCGGGGGTTATCCGAGCGCGTCGCGCGGGTGGAGCAGCACCAGGACCAGGTCAGCCAGGGCATGGTTGCCCTGGGCACCGGTCTCACCGAGACGGGCGCGGTGGCGAAAAGCCTGGTCGATGCGACCAGCGCCATACGCACGGAGCTCTCGCGGGCGAAGAGCGACCTGGTGGAACTCCAGGCCCATGCCAGGGCGCGCCAGGAACTGGAGCAGCGTACTGCTGACTCCATCCGCCGTCTGGAGGCGGTCATCGCGGGGACGCAGACCAAGGGCAGCGCGGGCGAGAACCTGCTGGAGGCGGTCTTTGCCAAGCTGCCGCAGGACTGGCAAGTACGGAACTTCCGGGTGGGCAACCGGGCGGTGGAGTTCGGGCTGCGCCTGCCCAACAACCTGGTGCTGCCCATTGACAGCAAGTGGGCGGCCACGCCATTGCTGGAGCAGTTTCTTGCGTGCGAGGACCCCAGTGAGCAGCAGCGGCTCAAGGCCCAGATCGCAGCAGCGGTGGTTGAGAAGGCGAAAGAGGTCAGAAAGTACCTCGACCCCAGGGACGGTTCTCCCGCGCCCTCACCATGTTGCACAACTCCCGCAACGACATGAGCGTGTACCTGAGCCGGGCGAGCAGCGGGCTGACAAGCCTCCAGATGGGCGCGAGCGCACCACCCCCGGCGGCGCTCACAGAACCCAGGTCAGTGGAATGAAGCACGCCGAATCTGTATGATCACACCCGAAGGTATCGGTCATTCGGAATTCCATTGCCATGTGGTATTGATAAAATCTGCTAAATCTATTAGTTGGGCTAGTCGCCCATTCAACCCACATATGTTTACTATAGCCGCTTTGTGGACGTGAACAACGCCATCAATACATGAATCATCTAACATCTTATTTAAACGTGCAGGGTCATATTCATTGGTAACCATGTAGTACAACAAACGATCTCGATTAGCTTGCCGGTAGATTCTCTCATAGGCAGCCCGATATACTGGGCACTCGTTGGAGATGTCGCTCAGCCGGTCGTGTCGCACGCTCCACTTTGCAGAGATAATCACACGCGGAATACTGTGATGTCTAGCAAGCACGTCAATCTTCGGATTGGGACTCCGCCCTGGAACGGCGATACCCGGAAAAACCGTTCTTGCTTTAACTTCGGTTTCATATGATACTGCGGTAGAACCAAACTTCTCTAAGATATACTTGATCAGGTTGACAAACCCCTGACCTAAAGGATTCTGTCGTTGCCTCCCTCTGTAATATGGCTGTTGCATCAATAAGTCGGTTTTCTCCGATACCATCTCCGGAGGGCACTGTAGCTGCTCAGCTAAGTAGGTATTAAGGGCCTGCGCGCGTAGCTGCCAGGCATGAGGAGTAGCCTAAGTGTCTGGCTCAGCAGCACAAGCCGGCCGTAATTTGTCTGCATCAATGATGTGAGGTAGGCCACTGAGGACCAGTAAGGCGACAGGCTCGTACCACAGCAATACCTGATAAATCCCTAACCATGCGGTTTCTGGGGATAACCCAGATGGATATTCAGCGTTCTCGAAAAGTTCAATAGCATCAGTGGCAGCTCTACTATTGCGACCTGGCATAGGATGTCCCACCTTCACAATCCGGTTTGAGGAGGCCGATGACGTACTCCTCGTGCATGCGTTGCTCTATGATGGAATCGGTCTGCTTGCCGAAACGAGCAGGCATCATGCGCTTATTTCGGTCGAGTCGCCGCTGGGCCACACCGACCACATCGAAGCCGACGTATGTCGCAATGTCGGCGAGACAGGAATGGGTTTGCACATCGATGCCGCGCATGGTGGAAGTGCCGACCACAACCACGGCGGGAGCATCATGACGAAGGACACGATACATTTCGTCCAGGACAACCTTCATCTCGACGAAGTACTTGCGAAGAATCGCGGCTTTCTTGGCATCACATGCGGCAAGGTGGGCAATAATCTCTTCGGGACCATCGGGCAAAGCCGCCTGGTGCGTTTTCTGAGTGCGCTCAGAGCCGAGGTATGCTGCCCGTAGTTCGGAGAGCGTGGTCATCGAGGCGCCAAGCCACACCAGCGAGAACTTATGTGCCCGCATATAATCTATGGCGTTGGCGTAGGGCGGCGACGTGACAATGAGATGGATAGAGCTATCCTGGAGGGGCAGGCGGCGGGCATCGCCGGCGAGGATAGCTCCCGTTGCGCTCCTCGCCTGAAACTGCGCGATGCTGGTAAGGTTCTTGCGCAGCCGGAGCGAGAATTGCTCAAGCGCGTTCCTGGGTATCTTCGTTTCGACGCGGTGTGGGCGGCTGTGAGCGAGATCACGGGCGCGCGCGACACCGCCCGACTTGGTAACAATGATAGAAGAAAATGTTAATTCGAGGAAGTGGCGACACGGTACATTATCGGATTCCTCTATGGCTAACAATAATGCCATCAGCTCACGTTGGGTAGAGGGAAAGAACCAGTAGTCGAGAAAGGCTCGCGTACGCTGGTCGAAGCGTTGGGCCAGCGCCTGCTCTACAGCGGCGTCACTCGCCAGGAGCGCGCCGGCGCGTGCCAGCGCCCGGTGTCCTGCCTCGCGCAACGGAGCGACCTCCCAGCGGGCGGTCTTCACCTGGCCGAGACGGAGGGCCAGCGGGTCGATGTCCAGCCCGATCGCATGACGACCTTCAAGCAAGGCCTCCACCAGAGCGGTACCGGACCCCATCATGGGATCGAGCACCACGTCGCCGGGCTGCGTCAGGCCGCGGATGAAGGCGCGCGGCAACTGCGGCGGGAACTTCGCTGCGAACGCGTGCAGGTCGTGTGAGGCATAGCTGCTATCCTCACCGTGAAAGTCCAGCGCTCCCTGCAAGAGCGCAGCTAACCGCTCACGCGTGCTCAGCTCCTGCCGGAGCCGCATCAGGGTGTCAGCGGCATCTGGCGTCGGGTCGGCAAGAGCAAGCTGGCGCAGGTGCTCGTGCAGCGTGTGCAACCGCGCAACATCAGGTGCAGGGGTGGAGGTCATGTTCATCCCGCTTTCGGACGCGACGCTGATAGGCAGCGAGCGGGACCGCCCTATGCTCCCTGAGCATGCGTGTGCATGCCCGGAACATCTGGGCGGTCAGTAGCCCATGATGTTGTAGCCGGCGTCCACGAACAGCACGTGGCCGGTGGTAGCGCTGGAGGCATCGCTGCACAGGAAGACCGCGGCCTTGCCGACTTCCACCGGATCGACACTGCGCTGGAGGGGCGCACGCTCCCGGTGGTAGTCGCGCAGCCGGGTGAAGTCGCGCAGGCCGCGTGCGGCCAGGGTGTTGAGTGGCCCGGCGGAGATGGCGTTCACGCGGATGCCCTGTTCCCCCAATTCCGCGGCCAGGACCATGACTTCGTGCTCCAGGGCGGCCTTGGCGGTGCCCATGATGCCGTAGGAGGGCATAGCCCGTTGCCCGCCGAAGAAGGTCATGGTGATGATGCTGCCCCCCTGGGTCATCAGGGGCAGGGCGGCCTGGGTGACGGCGATGAGGGAGTAGGCGCTGATGTCCAGGGCCACCCGGAAGCCCTCGCGGGTGGTCTCCACGTAGCGGCCTTTGAGATCGTCCTGGGGTGCGTAGGCCAGGCTATGGACAAGGAAATCCAGCCGCCCGTTGAAGTACTCGCCGACCTCCTGATAGAGGTGGGCGATCTCCTGGTCAGAGGCGACGTCGCACTGGAAGGCACGGGCCTGCATCTCGCTCTCGTCCACCAGGGCCCGGACGCTTTGACCCAGGCGCTCGTTCTGATAGGTAATGGCGAGGGCTGCCCCTTCCGCCGCCAGGGAGCGCGCGATCGCCCACGCGATGCTGCGGTGGTTGGCGACCCCAAAGATGATCCCCTGCTTGCCCGCCATCAGGCCCACGGTCTGACTCCTTTCGCTCTCCAAGCTCCTCCCGCTGCTCCCTGGCCTCTCCCACTCTCCGTCCCACCGAGCGAGCACCACAGCGAGTATGCCACCCGTCCCTGCGGTCCCAGGTGGGCAGCACCGCCCAGCGCACCGTCGGCAGCGAGGGCGCCCGGCAACAGGGAGACGCCCGGTACCGGGTGCTGGGTCGCCCCTCATCATAGCATGTTCTGGGTGCAGGTCGTAGCTGTGCTGGCCTCCAGCCGCTCGCCGGGAAGGCCTGGCAGCAGGGGCGGCGGGGTTACGAGGCGCGGTAGAGCAGGTCGCGGATGTCCGAGACCGCCCGGCGCAGGCTGGTATTCCGCTTCAGGTCGGCGGCGATCTTCTCGCAGCCGTGCAACACCGTGGTGTGGTCCCGCCCGCCGATAGTCCGACCGATCTCTGCCAGGGGCAAGCGCAGCTCCTCACGGATGAGGTACATCGCCACCTGCCGGGCGGTCGCGAGGTCTTTGGTGCGCTTGGGGCCGCGCAGGTCGTCGGGGCTGGTGCGAAAGTATGCTGCGGTGACTTCCAGGACGCGCTCGGTGCTGACACTCTGTCGGCGCTCCGGGGCGGGGGCGATTTCCGCCAGGGCCTGGTCCGCCAGGGTTGGCGTCAGGCCGGAGCGGGTCAGGGACGCGTACGCCACCAGCCGGTTGAGCGCGCCCTCCAGCTCGCGGATATTGCTGTGGAACTTCTGGGCGATGCTATCCAGCACCGGCCCTGCCACCTGGATGCCCAGCTCCTCCGCCTTGGCCCGCAGGATCGCCACCCGGGTCTCAAAGTCCGGGGGCTGGATGTCCGCTTGCAGGCCCCACTCGAAGCGCGAGCGCAGGCGGTCTTCCAGCAGGTGGATGGACTTGGGCGGGCGGTCGCTGCTGATGACGATCTGGCGGTTGGTATTGTGCAGGTCGTTGAAGATGTGGAAAAAGCTCTCCTGGGTCTGCTCCTTCCCGGCGAGGAACTGGATATCATCGATGAGCAGGAGGTCGGTGCTGCGGTATTTCGCGCGGAAGTCCTCGGTGGTCCTGCGTTGGATGGCGGTGATGAACTCGTTGGTGAACTGCTCCGAGGTGACATAGAGGACGCGCTGGGCGCGCTCCTGGCAGGTGTGGCCGATGGCGTGGAGCAGGTGGGTCTTGCCCAGGCCGACGCCGCCGTAGAGAAAGAGGGGGTTGTAGCTGCGGCCGGGCTCCTCGGCGACCCGCATAGCCACGGCGTGGGCGAACTGGTTGCTGGTCCCCACAATGAACTTGTTGAAGGTGTACTTGGGGTTGAGGGGGGCGCTGGCGAGCTGCGCCGCAGGTGGTGGGGGCGCGGTCGTGTCGCCGGCCGCCGTCGGGGCGGGAGCGGGTGGGCCTCCTGCCACGCCCCAGGGGACGCCGGCATCCGCCGCGGCAGGAGCGGCGGAGCGGTCCTGGTGGACTAAGAACTGCACGTGGACCTCGCGGCCCAGGATGCCCGCGAGGGTGCGCCGGACCAGCGGTCCCAGACGCTTCTCCAGCCATTCGGTGGCGAAGGCGGTCGGCGCGCCGATCACGACCTTATCCTCCCGGAGGTCCAAGCCGGTGGTATCCTTCAGCCAGGTATCGTAGTTGGCGCGCGTGACCTGGAGCTGGAGCTCCCCCAGGGCGGCCTCCCACAGGGTCTGCGCACGGTTCCGGTCCATAGCAGCGGGAGCGTTCGTCTCTAGGGAGCGTGGCGAACGGGAAGACGACTTGCTGGTGCGGGGTACGGCACAGCATACCAAAAAGGTGCCACCGCGATCAAGGCGGGCAACCGCGGGCAGTGTATCCAGGGCCTTTTAATTTTCGGACGGAGGGTCGTCGGGTCCGTTCGCCCTGAGCCGGTCGAAGGGTGAACGGACCCGCCCGCTCGTGGTTCGACAGGCTCACCACGAACGGGCTCTTACCCGCTTCACAGATAACTAAAAGGCCCTGGCCCGGTAC
>JACQUQ010000195.1 GCA_016210175.1 Chloroflexota bacterium
CCGCACCAGCTTCCCCCGCTTCTCCTGGTCAAACTCCCGGCGTTGCTGCTTCCAGAGCTCGACGAACCGGGGGTTTTCCCACTGGGCACGGTTCTCCACCGCGGTGGGCAGGTAGTGTAGGCCATTGTAGTCCTCCGGGTCGCCGGCGGTGAGGTACCGGGTCCACGGATGGATGTCGAAAACCTGGTCCGCCACCTGCTTCCGGAAGGCGGCCGTCTGCAACCGCGTAATCTTCATGTCTATGCCGATCTTCGCCAGGTCTTCTCGCAACAGCTCGCACGGGTCGTCACTGACGGTGCTGGTGGAACAGGCTGCGTTGAGTACGAGGCTGGGCTGGTCAGGGTTGTATCCGGCCTGGCGCATCAGCTCCTTGGCCCGCTTCAGGTCCTCCGTCTTGTCCGCACGGTGCCCCGGCCAGCTCTCCAGCTCCTGACAGGTGAACACCCATCCCCAGCCACAGTGGTAGGGACCGGAAAAGAGATTGGCCTTGAGGAGGAGGTCCCGCTCCTGCTGCCGGTTGTAGGCCAGGTCAATGGCCTCCCGGATGCGGATGTCGTCCAGGGGCTTGCGCTTCCAGTGCAGTTGGAAGCCCTCCGCCGTTGTCGCTATCACCGGCTGATGGGTCACCTGGTCCCCCAACTCCTGCTTCAGCGCTTGCGCCTCGTCCCGGCTGGGCGTGGTGGCGAAGTGGGAGAACATGTCGATGCGCTTGGTGCGGAAGGCCGCTATCTTGCTGGCCGGGTCGGGCAACTCGATCATAACATACTTGTCCAGGTAGGGCAGCCCCTTTTCAAAATAGGTCTCGTTGCGCTCTGCCTCCCAGATGGAGCCTTCAATCCACTTGGTGGGCTTGAAGGGCCCGACCCCGTCCACATCCTCCATCTGAAGCAGTTTGCCCTCTCCCGCAGGGCCATCCAGGGGCTCCAGGATGTACTTGGGCACGATCATGATGTGGGGGTTCGCCAGGCACTGGAAGAAGCCTACGGAGACCTCTCTGAGGGTGATGACCACCGTGGTCTTGTCCGGGGCCTCGGCGCCCTTGGCCAGCTCCCGCACACAGCCGCTCCTCCCGAAGGGGCGCTTGTTGGGGCGCGTAATCATGCGGTTGATGTTGTAGGCCACGTCCTCGGCGTTGAAGGCCTTACCCTTGTAGGTGGTCAGCTCTTTGATCTTGAAGGTGTAGGTCAGGCCATCCTTGCTGATGGTCCAGGAGTCGGCCAGGTAACCGATGATCTTGCCGTCTCGGGCCAGTACGTCCTCCCCGATGATGGGCAGGTAGGCCTGCCCGAAGGTGTAGGCGCTGTTGCTGGCGGTGCCCTGGTGGGCATCGGTGTCAATGCTGGGTCTGGCGGTCGTGTATTCGATGGTGAAGGTGCCACCGGGCTTGGGCTTGCCCGCTTCCGCCGGGGCGGGGACCTGGGGGGACGGCTGCTGTCCGGGCGATGCTGCCGTACATCCGGCCAGGAGCCCTGCGCTCAGGGCAATGACCAGCACCAGCATCCCAGAGACAAGGGACCGCTTTCCTGAGGGCATCACGTGTTCTCAACCTCCTCGGTTCGGTATCATACCGCCTTGTCCTCTGCCATCGTCAGAGGGTCCCGGCGGGAAAGCTGCGGTTCTCGCCGCATGGCTTCTCCACTGTGCGCTGATCCCGGAAGTTGGTGCCTCCTTTCCTGCACCGTCCAACGGTCCCCAGGGCCGCGCTTCCCCATCGCTGTCCAGCCCTACGACCGGCTGCCACCGCACCGTGCGGGAGGCGCGCCACAGCGCGCGCACGCATCAGGGTGCAGAGGTCACTCGCTGGGGCTACGGGAACAGCAGACGCTCCGCACCGCCAACCGCCGCAAACTGGGTAGAGAGCAACTACCCCAAGCTGGTTGGGGCGAGCGGGGCATCTTGGTACCGTCTGCCAGTGCGGTATCGTTGCCGAAAGCGCGGCACATATCGGTGCAACTCCCGCATGGGAGTGGTGCGCACCGTTGATGTCGTGGGCTTACGGCTCGTGCCGTAAGCTGCTCGGGGTAAGTATCGGGGGGTTCAGAGGGAACCCATGGAGGGAGAGGGTGGACGCTGCACGTCCGTCCCCTCCTTTTCAGCTTGGATACGGAATACCCGCGCTGCTGCCGGGGCCAGAAGCCCGCCAGCGGTAACGGGTCCTGCGCGAGGGTGCCATCGCCCAGCACCCCGGCGCGCCCTGATTTTCCTCCCAGTTCAAGGGGTACAGAGCGCCATCCTACGACGTTTCGCCAGAGTCTAGACCTGTTGTATAAGAACCATGTAAGAAAATGATGAGTATTTCATGAGGATTTCGTGAGGAATTGATGAGCAAACCAATGCCGGCGTCACGATCTGGATGGGCAGCCGCAGATAGCCCCAGTGCTTGACCGCCCACGGACTCGGTTCCGTGGGCCAGCGCTTCGGCCGGTGGGACGGCTAGGGCTGGGTCTGGGGCTGGAGGGCCACCAGGACATCGGGATGGACCGGGACCGGCCAGTGGTCCTGGCCCACGAAGAACCGCGCTGTGTCCGGGTAGGCGCCCCGGACCTGCTGGGAGCACGCGACCAGTTCCCGGATGCCGATCTTGGCACCCTGCCGGCACAGCACCCGCCCGTCGACCGGAGCCAGGGTGCCCCCCCGGGTGACGGTAGTGCGCTGGGTGCTACGCTCGGCCCGGGGCTGGAGGTGGCCTTGCTCCGCTCACCCTGGCCTGCGGGTGGGCGGACGGTAGTAGCTGCACTCATCCAGATACCGGAAGACCTCACGACTGCCGGAGGCCGCCGCCCGGTCCCGCCGGGCTTCCGCCAGGGCCACCTTGGCCAGGTAGTCCGGGTCCGGGCTATGGTGAGACCGGCAATGCCCTCCTCGCGATAGCGGTGGAACCAGTCCTAGACGGCTTCGTGAGTGCGACGACGGAGCAGGCCGGAGCGGGCCACGTGCATGGGGCTCATGCCGTCGGCGACCTTCAGGAGAGCGGCAGCACGTTCCCGCAGGTAGGCCTTGGGAGCGGTAGCGCGCAAGCGTTCCAGGGCACGGCGATCGTCCTCCGCCAGGAGGGGGCGATCAACGTGTCGAGCCATGACCTCCTCCTGGGCCAAGGTCTCCCCCAGGGGGAGGCCAGACAATTTTCTCGGATCAAATTGTTAATGTTCATCAGGCCGGGGGGGTGGAACCCATCAAAACAGGATTGACAGACCACTGGTGGGTCATTTGGGTCAGGGGGTTGCCATAGAAGGGAAGCAGGGGATAGAGTGGAAAGAAGAGCGTACTGCGATCCTGGAGCGACCCCATGGCCCGTCCCCAGAAGCACCCACTACGGGAGTTGACCGACGAAGAGCGTGACGGGTTGGAGCGGTTGAGCCGCGCACAGCCAACTCGCTGACCAGGTAGCCCGGGCCCAAGAACTGCTGGCGGTGGCCGCGGGCCAGACCTTCACCGCCGCCCATGCGGCGGGGCGACGCTCCGGCGACGCCGTGGCCCACCTGGTGGCCCGCTTCCTGCAATGAAAAGGGACGGGCTGCGCTGGAGGCGGGCCAGGGCGGTGGCCCTGGGGTCACGTATGGCCCTGCGGAACGGGAGCGCATCCTGGCCGAGTGCCGGCGCACGCCCGACCGGGAGCGGGATGGGACGGCGGCCTGGCCGGTGGCGACCCTGCGGCGGGCGCTGCGGCCGGCGCCGGACGGGCTGCCCGCGGTGAGCAGCGACACCAGTTGGAAGGTACGGTGGGAGGCCGGGTACAGCGGGCCGCGGGACCGGACCTGGTGTGCCACCGGCACGGCGGTCCGCCAGCGCAAGAGCGGGGTGGTGACGGTGGTGGACCCGGACGCCACCGCCCCCAAAAGTTGCTTGCGCAGGCCGATGCGGTGGGGGAGCGGCTGGGGCTGGCGGTGTGGGGCCAGGACCAGGCAGGGCCATATCGGACGGTCCCCACGCCCGGGGTGCCGTGGCAGCCGGAGGGCCGGCCAGCCCGGCATCCCCACGCGGACGTGCGGGACGGCACGGCCAAGCTGCTGACCCGGTTCTACCCAGCGACGGGGCAGGTGCGGGTCACGGGCGTGACATGCCGCAGCAAGGGGGTGCGGCCTGGGTGGCTGAAGGAGGAACTGGAGGCCATGGTCGCCAGCCGGCCGGGGCCGGCTAGGCTGCTGAGTCCGGCCGAGCACCGGGCGGTCTGGGAAGCCTGGCAGGAAGGGGTGCGCGTGCGCCCGACCCTGGGCGACGACCTGCCGCCGTTACGCATGCTGCTGGTCTGGGACCATCTGGCCGGCCACCAGACGCCGGAGTTGGTGTGCGGGCGGTGCGCGCACGGCATCCTGCCGGGGTACACACCCCTGGGTGGGTCATGGCTGAACCTGACCGAATGGGTGCCGCGCATCCTGGTGCGGCGGGCGCTGGCGGGGCTGGAGCCGAAGACCCCGCAGGACAGCATGGACTGGCTGGAGGCCACCGCTCGGGGCTGGAATGCGGACCCGAGGCCCTTGGTGTGGGGTAGGAAGCGGCAGGAGCGGCGACGGCGCAGTTGGGAGCGCCGCCACCGGCTGGGTGGGTCAGGGGCCTGCACCCGCCGACCCCTGCCGCGTCGGACGCTCTTGGACCAATGGCGATGCTCGCAACAGATGACCCACTAATGGAAAACCCATCAGGTGTACGTTTAGGGGTAGAGCCGGAAGGCAGGAGAC
The DNA here is from genome assembly GCA_016210175.1 of Chloroflexota bacterium. Classification (GTDB taxonomy): domain Bacteria; phylum Chloroflexota; class Dehalococcoidia; order SHYD01; family JACQUQ01; genus JACQUQ01. The sequence goes on from JACQUQ010000195.1 coordinate 4,677, forward strand.
GCGATGAGTCGCTGGGGCACAATATCTTGGGGCATACAGGCAGGGTGAACACGGGGGATGGTGGCAGGAGCGGAGGGATTCGAACCCCCGACCGGCGGTTTTGGAGACCGCTGCTCTGCCGGACTGAGCTACGCTCCTGGGTGCTCACCCCATCTACTATGACTATTATAGCACATTCCCGAGCGGAGATCATCCCCTTGGTTTGCTCGGGTCTTCGTCCTTAAGGGGGAAAGAGGTGGAGGGGGGTGGGGTACCGCCTCTGGGGCAGGATCCAGGTGAGCAGCCCTGAAACTCCCCCATGAGCAACCGGTACCGGGATCAGTAGCGCCAGGTGCCGCGGGCGTTGCCCGGCTGGGCGGTCCTCCGGCAGCACACGGAAGCAGACAAGTTGGTGGTGGAGGTGGCGAGCACGGCGACGGTAGCCGTGTGCCCGCACGGTGGCAGGGTGAGTGGGAAGGTGCATGACCGGCGTGCCCAGCGCAAGAAGGATGTGCCCCTGGGCAGCCGCACCGTGGATCTGGTCGTCTGGCGGCGGCACTTGCGCGGTCACGGGTGCCGCACGCCGCAGGGACGGCCTCGGACCTTTTCGGAACCGGAGGTGGGCCGCGGGCGGGGGCCCAAGGGCCGGGTGCGGCGGACCACCGAGCGGTTACGCCAGCGGCTCAGCAAGCAGGTCCGCTGGCAAACCGTCACGCGTGTGGCGCAGGACTCTGGCGTCGGACAGCGCCTGGTGCGGGCATGCTTTGCTGCCCTGGCCGCGGGGCTGGTCCTACCGCAGCGCACTACACCCCGGATGCTGGCCTTGGACGACTGCTCGCTGCGGAGGGGCATACGCTACCACCCTATGGGCTGCGACCTGGAGCAACGTTGGGTGCAGGAGGTGTGGGGCGGCCGGGATGACGCCGCGGTGCGACCGGACCGGGAAGGGCTGCCCCACCCGCAGCAGGTGGCCGCGCGGTCGGCTTTGCTGCGGGACCCCGACCACCTGACCGGCACCGAGCACCGCGCGGTGGCGGAACGGTGGACGGCCTGGCCGGAGGTGCGGCGTGCCTGGCTGAACTACCCGGCGTTGCGGCGCTGGTGCACCTTGAAGGCAAGCACACCCGGACCAAGCAACTCCAGCGCCAGGCCTCCGGCGACCGCACTTGGGAGAACCTGCGGCTCAGGGTCCTGCTTCCTACCGTATGCCCCTTCCCCCTAAAGGACGAAGAGCCGCTCCTTCATAGACCTCCTCTTCACCGATAAGGCTGCCGAGAACCGCCAGGAGAGCTATCTCAAAGAGGTCCGGCGGCCCCTCGCCCCCTTCCTGGACTTTCTGGCCGAGGCCTTGGAAAGGGAGCCGGTGCTGGCCGATTTCACCCTCGATGCGGCCCGGGCCTTTACCCTCTACGAGCAGGAACGCCCCGAGAAGAAGTACCACCACAAAGAGCTGGGCGTGGTCGAGGTCGGAGCGTGTCTCTCCTCTATCACGGTGCGCAAGAAGTTGCGGATGCTCAAGGTATTTGCCTCCTGGCTTGAGAAGGAAGCCTGGACCCCGAACAACGTCCTGCGCCTGCTGGAATTGCCGAAGGCTGAGCACAAGGAGATCCAGCCACTCAGCCGAGGGGAGGAGATCCCGCTGGCCAAATCCTGCGATGACCGAACGGGGGCGGGGGCACGTAGGCTGGCGCTGGTGCTCATCTATCTGAGCTCGACTTTATCCATTGGGGCAAGAGTTCGGTAGATAGGACGGAGAAAGGCAGGGACACTTGGCCGTCACCCCACCGCCAAGCAGAGTCCCGCCGTGTGCCACCTGCCTCCTTCCTGACCGTGCTGGCACCCTCGGAGCGCTACTACCAACAGCGGGGGCGGCGGCACAAGTCATTGACCGATTGCGCCCGGCAAGCGGTCGTGCAGGTATGCCGCTGGCTGCCCGATCGCCAGGTGGTGCTGGTGGCCGGCAGCAGCTATGCCGTCATCGAACTGCTGGCCCACCTGTCGGGTCTGGCCCAGCCCGTTACCATGCTCACCCGGCTGCGGCTGGATGCCGCCTTGTATGACCCGCACCGGAACGCAAGCCGGGCGCCAAAGGCCGCCCCCGCAAACAAGGCGCACGGCAGCCGACGCTGGCGCAGCGCCTTGCTGACCCCGCCACGGTCTGGCAAACGCTGACGGTGCACTGGTACAGCGGGGCGCTGCGCGCCATCGAGTTGACCACCGGGACTGCCGTGTGGTACCACACCGGGTTGCCGCCCGTGCCCATCCGGTGGGTGCTGCTGCGCGACCCGGCCGGGCAGTTCGAGACCCAGGCCCTGCTGAGCACCGACCTGGACTTGGACGCCCAGCAGGCCGTGGTATGGTTCGTGCTGCGCTGGCAGGTGGCAGTCACCTTCCAGCAAGCCCGCGCCCATCTGGGCATCGAGACCCAGCGGCAGTGGTCGGACCTGGCCATCCTGCGGACCACGCCGGCCTTATTCGGCCGGTACTCGGTGGTGACGCTCATGGCCAAGCGCATCCTGACCCAGCAGGCGTACCCGGTCCGCCGGGCCGCGTGGTATGCCAAGGAGCTACCGACCTTCACCGACACCCTGGCGCTGGTGCGCCGGGAACTGTGGCAGGCCGGTGCCGGACTTTTTGCAACCTCCGAACCGACAACGGTACCACCGCAGTAGAGCGCGATCGGGTGGGGGATGAAGAAGACGGGCCACATGGGGCAAGCTCAATGGCGCCGTGTCTTGCACACACGGCCAAGCGAGCACGCCTCATGGACCAGCAGGCCCCATGCTGTCACAATCCCGACTGCCCAGCTAGGGGCCAGGTCGGCCAGGGCAACATCCGCTCCCCGCGGGCAGACCCCGGTGCGGCGGGCGCCCCTGAGCCGGGAGCACCGGTCCGTCATCAGTGGGCGCACCCTCCCGGGCAGGCTGCTGCGGAAGCTGCCGCCGCG
>JACQUQ010000193.1 GCA_016210175.1 Chloroflexota bacterium
CGGCTATCCTGTCCATTTCCGCGGTGCGTCGGGGTCGGGCAAGACGACGCTGGCGCTGCACGTCGCCCACCTCATCGGCCGGCCAGTGATGCTCATCTGCGGCGACGACGAGTTCGGCACGTCGGACCTGATCGGCGGCCAGTCCGGCTACCGCCGCCGCAAGGTGATCGACAACTTCGTCCACTCGGTGCTCAAGACCGAGGAGGACCTGGCCCACCACTGGGTGGATAACCGCCTGACCGTGGCCTGCCGTGAGGGGCTGACCCTGGTGTACGACGAGTTCAACCGCTCCCGGCCAGAGGCCAACAACGTACTCCTGGCCATCCTGGAGGAAAAAGTCCTGGTGTTGCCGGCCAGCCGCAACGGCACCAGCTACCTGAAGGTACACCCCAACTTTGCCGCGATCTTCACCTCGAACCCCGAGGACTACGCGGGAGTACACAAGACCCAGGATGCGCTGCGCGACCGGATGATCACCATCGACCTGGACCACTTCGACCGGGAGACGGAAGTCGCCATTACCCAGGCCCGCTCCGGTCTGCCCCTGGCCGACACCGAACGCATCGTTGACCTGGTGCGGGCCTACCGGGAGACGCATGCCGCGGAGACCAGTCCGACCATCCGCAGTTGCATCATGATCGCACGGGTAGTAGCCCTGCGGCAGGTCTCGCCGAGCGCGGGAGACCCCGTGTTCGAGCAGACGTGCCTCGATGTGTTCGCGGTCACCCCGGTCCGCACGCCCGCGACGGCGCAGCGCACGCTCCAGCAGCGGGAGGCGGTCCTTGACCTGATCCGGCAGTATTGTCCCGCCGCGTCTGACGGGACGCTCATCAGCCTGCCCACCCGCACCTAAGAAAGACACACCGTTCCGCTGGCCTCGCTCCGACGCGGGCCGGGGAGGTCGCAGAAAAGGGGGACATGGTGGCCGGTCCGAAGACGATGCACGATATCCGGACGTTACGGAGCGTCGCGTCCCGCGCCCTCCCGACCAGCGAAGGCGCGCTCTTCCTCCAGCTTCACCGCCTGGCCAGCGAGAAACTGCGGCTGGAGCGGGAGGTCGAGCTGTGGCTGCGCAAGCAAGAGCGCATCCACCGACGTCTCGGCGAGCTCGAGCGCCAGATGGAGCACCTGCGTCAGCTCTGCCCAAGCCTGTCCGCCGAAGCGAAAGCCACCCCGCCCCAGCGCGGCGGCTGGCGCCACGTGACGCTGGAGTACTGAACCTGCCTCCCGGCATGGGTGCGGGGAGAGAACTGGCGAGGAGAGGAGCACGCCATGGCGGAGCACGGTCGGTCAGAGGAGCCGCGCCGCCGGCCCCGGCGGGGCCAGCCGCCCCAGGGCGACATCACCATCGACCTGGGCTTCGGGGAGCTTTTCAAGGGGCTCGGCAACTTCCTCGACCTCTTGGGACAGATGGCGGAGGAAGGCACCTCCGAGGTCAGCCGCAGCGGGGAGGTCCGTGGCCCCGGCGAGGTGCGCGGCGTCTACGGCTTCTCGGTCAAAATGGGGCTGGGCGGCACGCCTACCGTCGAGCGCTTCGGGAACATCCATACCACGGAGCGCGGCCCCACGGTATCGGAGGTCCGCGAGCCGCTGGTGGACGTGTTCGATGAAGGAGACCATATCCTGGTGGTTGCCGAGATCCCCGGCGTGGCCGCAGACGACATCCACGTGGAGGTCGAGGGCGACATCCTGACGCTGCGTGCGGAAGGGCCGCAGCGCAAGTACGCCAAGGAGGTGCTGCTGCCGGCGCTGGTCGCCGCCGCCAGCCTCCGGCAGAGCTACCAGAACGGGATCCTCGAAGTCCGGCTGGAGAAAGCCGGGACCACGTAGCCTTCGCAGGTGCGCAGGAAAGCACGAGGAAGCGGGCAGTATGGCCGATGATTTGACCCTCACGCTGCGCGTCGCCGAGGCGCTGCCGCGGGATGTGGGGCGGGCGATTGCCCGGCTCGATCCTGCCGACATTGAGCGGCTGGGCGCGGCGATTGGGGACATCGTCGCGATCACCGGGAAGGGCCGGACGGTGGCCCGCCTGATGCCGGCCTACGTCGCCGAGCGCGGCAAGGGGCTGGTGCAGATCGATGGTATCCTGCGCGAGAACGCCCAGGCCGGGCTCGACGACCGGGTCGAGGTCACCAGGGTGGCCCACCAGGTGGCCCGCAGCCTGACCCTGGCCCCGGCTGGCCCCGGCCAGGCGGCGCTACGCGAGGGCGACACGCGCTACCTGGGCCGCTTGCTGGAGGGGATACCGCTCCTGGCGGGCAACCGGGTGCGGGTCAACCTCTTCGGGGCGCGCTCCCTCGACTTCGTGGTGAGCGAGACGGCCCCGCGGGAGGTCGTCGTGGTGAACGGCTCCACCGCCATCCGCATCGTGGGAGCGGCTGCCCCCAGCCGCGGGCCGGCCATCTCGTACGAGGACATCGGCGGCCTGGGCAAGGAGACCGCCCGCATCCGCGAGATGATCGAGTTGCCCCTGCGGTACCCGGAGGTCTTCGACCGGCTGGGCATCGATCCCCCGCGGGGCGTCCTGCTCTACGGACCGCCCGGCTGCGGGAAGACCCTCATCGCCCGCGCCGTCGCGTACGAGACCGCGGCCTACTTCATCCACGTCGCCGGGCCGGAGGTCATCCACAAGTTCTACGGCGAGTCCGAGGCGCACCTGCGGAGTATCTTCCAGGACGCGGAGCAGCACGCCCCCAGCATCATCTTCCTCGACGAGATCGACGCGATCGCGCCCCGGCGGGAAGCGGTCCAGGGCGAGGTGGAAAAGCGGGTCGTGGCGCAACTCCTGGCCTTGATGGACGGGTTGCGGTCCCGCGGCCGGGTTATCGTCATCGGCGCCACCAACCTGCCGGGCAGTATCGACCCGGCGCTGCGGCGGCCCGGCCGCTTCGACCGGGAGATCGTCATCTCGGTCCCTGACCGGACCGGGCGCCTGGAGATCCTCCAGATCCATACGCGGGGGATGCCCCTGGCCCAGAACGTTGACCTGGAACGGCTGGCCGCCATCACTCACGGGTTCGTGGGCGCCGACCTCGCCGCGCTCTGCCGGGAGGCGGCCATGAGTTGCCTGCGGCGGGTGCTCCCGGCCCTGGACTTCGCCCGGACCGAGCTTCCCTATGAAGACCTCCTGCGGCTGGAAGTCACCATGGACCACTTCCTGGAGGCCCTGAACGAGATCGAGCCGTCGGCCATCCGGGAAGTCTTCACCGAAGTGGCCGATGTCAAGTGGGACCAGGTAGGCGGCCTCGACGAGGTGAAACAGCTGCTGCGGGAGGCCGTCGAGTGGCCCCTCACCTACGCGGACCGCCTCGCCTATGCGCAGGTGCGCCCACCCAAGGGCGTGCTCCTCACCGGGCCGCCGGGCACGGGCAAAACGCTGGTGGCGAAAGCCGTGGCATCGGAGAGCGGCGTCAACTTCATCTCGATGAAGGGGCCGGAGCTGCTCTCCAAGTGGGTCGGCGAGTCGGAGAAAGGGGTCCGCGAGGTCTTCAAGAAGGCCCGCCAGACCGCGCCCTGCATCATCTTCTTCGACGAGATCGACGCCCTGGTCCCCGTGCGCGGCGGAGGCGGTGCCGAGACGCATGTCAGCGAGCGCGTGGTCAGCCAGTTTCTCACGGAGATGGACGGTATCGAGGAGCTGCGGGGCGTGGTGGTGCTGGGCGCGACCAACCGGCCGGACATCATTGACCCGGCGCTGCTGCGGCCGGGCCGCTTCGATATCACGGTGGAACTGCCACCGCCGGACCGCGCTGCGCGGCGGGCCATCCTGGAGATCCACACCCGCGGCCGCCCCCTTGGGGAGGACGTGGACCTGGACGCGCTGGCGGAGCAGACCGAGGGGCTGGTGGGCGCAGACCTGGAGGGACTGTGCCGGCGGGCGGCGATGCTCGCCGTGCGGGAATCGGTGGAGCGGGAGCCGGGCGATGCCTACACTCCCTTCGCCATTGCGCGCCGCCACTTCCACTTCGCCGCCCTGCACGGGACCGGGCGCGCCGCTCCGTAGCCCGGACACGGCGGGAAGTCCGGACGTGACCGACCTATCCCAGAGAGGAGCCGGACCCGTGGGCACCTATCTCTACGCCATCCTTCCCGCAGCAGGGTCGCGACCCGACCTTGGTCACCTGGGCCTGCCCGATGGCGGGACGCCGGTCGTCCTCCTGCCCGGGAGCGGCCTGGCCGCGGTCGTCAGCGAGTACCGGGGACCGGCCTTCGGCACGCTGCCGCGCGACCAGCTTCTGCGCCTGCTCGCCCTCCACCAGCGGGTCATCGAGCGGACCATGGACGCCCGGACCGTGCTCCCGGTGAAGTTCGGGACGGTCCTGGCGTCCGCTGATCAGGCGCGGGCGGCGCTCGACCACTGGCAGCGACCGCTAGCTACCGCCCTGGAGGAGTTGGGCAACACGGTGGAGATCGAAGTCGCGGCGAGTTGGGACCTCAAGCAGACCTTCGCCGAGATCGGTCGCCAGCCGGAGATCGCCGCCCTGGCAGCCCAGGCCGCCGGGCAGCCGCCCGAGGCGAGCCTTGCGACGCGTGTCCAGGTCGGCAAGCAGGTGAAAGCGGCCCTGGACCAGCGCCGCGCCGCGTACCGCGCCCGCGTCGTGGCAGAGCTTGCGCCCTGGGCCACCGACCTCCAGCCCAACCCGCTTCCCTCGGACGAACTGGTGCTCAACCTCGCGTTCCTGGTCGAGCGCGCCCGGCGCGATGGCTTCTACGCCCAGGTCCACCGGCTGGATGCAGCCTTTGCGGGGCAACTCACCTTTCGCTGTATCGGACCGCTCCCGCCCTACAGCTTTGCGACGGTGGAACTGGTGCCACCGTGCCCCGAGGAGATCGACGCGGCGCGCCGGTTGCTGGGGCTGGGCGACTGGGCCTCGGAGGCAGAGGCCAATGCCAGCTACCGGCGGCTGGCGGCCCGCGCGCACCCCGACCGCCATCCCAACGATCCCACGGCAACGGAGCGCTTTGCGGCCCTGGCCGCGGCGCACACCCGCGTGCTGGCCTACCTGCACGGCCAGCGCGGGGACGCGGGCCAAGGGGATGAGCGCCGCCGGTACGACCTGAGGTGTCCGGCGGTCGCGGCGCTCCCCCTCCTCGTTCTCAAGCGGTCTCAGCCGGAGTTTCCTGCGGGCGTGGAGGCGAGCTATGAGCGCGATCCCACTGCCGTCTAGCGCCGGGACCTACGTCTACTGCGTGGTGGCGGCTGCGTCGTTCTTCCAGGACGCCCTGCCATGGCGCGCCCGGTCCATCGGGGGCCGCGGCGACCTGGTGCGTATCGTCCAGTTCCAGGACCTGGCAGCGGTGGTGAGCACCTCCCCGGCGGCCCACTACGATATCGGCCGGGAGAACACCCTTGCTCACCAACTGGTCATCGAGGAGGCCATGGCCCGCGCCGACGTCCTGCCGGTCCGCTTCGGGACGGTCGCGCGGAGCGACCAGGAGGTTCGGGAAAAGCTGCTCCGACGCCAGTTCGGGGAGCTGCACACGCTGCTGGACTACGTGCGGGGCCGGGTGGAACTGGGGCTGAAAGTGTTCTGGAACCGGGAGCGGCTCTTCGCCGAGATCGCGGTGGAGAGCGACGAGATCCGCGCTCTGCGCGACGCCATCGCCGGGAAATCCCCCGAGGAAACCCACTATCAGCGTATCCAGCTCGGCCAGCTCACCGAGCAAGCGCTGCTGCGCAAGCGCGACCGGGAGGCCGAAGCCATCCTGCACGCGCTGCGGCCGCCGGCCGTCGAGGCCCGGGTGAACCGGGTGCTCACGGATACGATGGTGCTCAATGCGGCCTTTCTGGTAGACCGGACCCAGGAATGGCTCTTCGACGCCCAGGTGAACGCCCTCGACGATACCCACGCGGGACGTCTTCTCCTGAAGTACGTCGGGCCGCTCCCGCCGTATAACTTTGTCAACCTGATCGTGCACTGGGAGGACTAGGGTGGGCTGGCTGCTCGATCTCGTACTGCTGCCGGTCATGGGCCCGGCCAAGGGGCTCCTCTTCGTCCTGGACCAGATCAAGGAGCGGGTAGACGCCGAGCAGCTTGATGAAGGGCTGGTAGAGGACGAGCTTATGGTCCTCAGCCTGCGCCACGACCTGGGCGAGGTCTCCGACGCGGAGTACCTGGCCCGCGAGGCCACGCTGCTGGAGCGCCTGAACGCCATCCGGGCCTACAAAGCCTCCCTGGCAGAGTCCGGGGCTACGGGGGAGGAGGACCAGGGATGACCACGGACCGGCGCAGCAAGGCGTCCCCTCAGACCGGTGCTGCCGCCGGCACGGATCCGGCAGACACCTGGGGCTGGTACCTCTATGGGATCACGCGGCACCGCGCCGCGGGCCTGCCGGGGGCGGTCGGCAGCCCTGGGCTGGACGGCGGCCAGCCGGTGGACCTGCACCCGGTCGGCGACCTCGTCGCGATCGTGAGCCGGGTACCCCTGGCCGAGTTCGGGGCCGAGGCCATCCGGGCGCGCGGTCGGGATGCCCCCTGGCTGGAGGTGATGGCCCTGGGCCATGCGCGGGTAGTCGAAAGCATCCATCGGGAGCAACCGGTCCTGCCGGCGCGGTTCGGGTGTGTCTACCCCTCGGCGGCAGACCTGGCCGCGGCGCTGCGGGAGGGCCACACCCTCCTGGCCGCGCGGCTGGCGTGGATGGAGGGGTGTGACGAATGGGCGGTCCGGCTGTTCGCCGACCGCGTCGCCATCGAGGAGCGCGTCGCAGCCAGCGCTCCGGCTGTGCGACAACTCCGGCACGACCTGGCCGGGGCGTCACCGGGCCGGGCCTTCTTTCTCCAACGCCAGCTCGCCGGTCTGCTGGCCGTCGCGACCGACCGGGACCTCAGCGACCTGGCCCAGGCCGGATACGACGACCTGCTGCGCTACGCCGTGGCCGGCCGGGTGCGTCCACGCCAGTCCCAGCCCGCACCGCGTGAGGCTCTGGTCCTGCACGCCGCCTTCCTGGTGCGACGGGGTGAGGCGGACGCCTTTCTCGCCGCGCTCCAACGCGCTCCTGCGGGCGAGACCGGGCTGCGCTGGAGTTCCAGCGGTCCGTGGCCGCCGTATAGCTTCGCCGCACCGGAGGAGGCGCTCCCATGAACCATGCCGCCGTCGAGGCCCAGGAGGCGACCCTCCTGGAGCTGCTGGACCGCCTCCTGGACCGGGGCGTGGTCCTCGCCGGGGACGTCACCATCTCGGTGGCTGATGTGGACCTCATCTTCCTGGGGCTGAAGGTGATGCTTGCCTCCGTCGAGCGTGCCGAGCGGTTGCGCTGGGGGCTGGATGGCCCCGGAATGGAACGGTCGGATGGTGGCTAACGGCTGCTACGTATACGCCATCGTGGGCCGGGAAACCCCGTTGCCCTCTGGCGTGGCCGGTTTGGACGGCGCCCCGCTGGTCGCCGTGCCCTGGCAGGACCTCGCGGCCGTGACGAGCCGGGTCGCGCCGGCCGCGGTCCGCCCCACAGCGGAGCGCCTCCTCTGCCACGAGGCGGTCGTCGAGGCAGTGCGCCGGGACGGTCGCGCGCTCCCCATGCGCTTCGGGACCGTGCTCCCGGACCCCGCTGCGGTCGCGCAGGCGCTCTCCCTCCACCACGACACGCTCCGGGCCGACCGGGAACGCCTGGCCGGCCAGGTTGAGCTGGGCCTGGTGGTCCTCTGGAAGCCGGAGGACTGCCGCGGGGAAGCCCCCCCGGAGCAGGACAGCGCGCTCCGCCCGTCCCCAGCCACGGCGGGACCGGGCACCTGCTACCTGCGGTCCCGGCTGGCCGAGCACCGGCGGGAGGCCGTCGTGCGGTCCCTGGCCGAGGAGTACGCCCGGTCCCTGGGCGGGGCCCTGCACCGCTACGCGCGGGAAAGCCGTTCCACCACGCTGCCGACGCCCCGCCTGGTGCTCCGGGCGGCGTATCTCCTGGCACCGGCCGACATCGGGGCGTTTCGGGAGGCGTTCGAGGCGCTGCGTCGGGCGCACCCGCGCTTCCGCTTCCTCTTGAGCGGCCCCTGGCCGCCGTATAGCTTTGTCACGCCCCCGCCGCTCCGGTAGCCCCGGCCCAGCACCGGCGGGACGGTGCGTTACCCGATCGGCAGGACGGGGGACTGGTGGCGAAAGGCGTGGCCTGAGCCGTTGAGCACATCCAGGGAGAGCCGTTCCTTTCGACAGCACATCCAGGGAGAGCCGTTCCTTGAGCCTGTCGAAAGGAACGGGTGTGTTCATGCAGGATCAGGAGACGTTTTCGGCATGGGCAACCGGTAGGGCGCACGGCCATGCGCCCTACCACCGCCCGATTCCCTATGACCTCCCCCTGATCGTGCATGAACACGTCCGAGGCAACAGGAGCGCCGCCCATGACGACCAACAACGAGGAACCGCTACGGCTCGACCAGCGGCTGAGCGGGGACCTGGCTGCGCTGGACGACTTTGCCCAGGAACTCTCCCGCCTGCCGGGAGTATTGCCGCGGCGGATCGCTGCCGACCGCACCAACGTCGAACAGGGCCTCGCCAAGCTGGTCCTGACCCTGATCGAGCTCCTCCGGCGGCTGCTGGAGCGGCAGGCCGTCCGCCGGGTGGAGGCCGGGTCCCTCACCGAGGAGCAGGTCGAGCACCTGGGCGAGGCGTTCCTGAAGCTAGAGCAGAAGATGGCTGAACTCAAGGCTGCCTTTGGCCTGGAGGATGAGGACCTCAACCTCAACCTGGGACCGCTGGGAGACCTTCTGTAAAAGGGCGCAGAGCAACCTCTCCCCTGCTCCCCTCTCCGCCGCGGCGAGGGGGCATCGCCGCTCCCTTCCCTACGAGGGACCGGGGGTGAGGTGCTGTCGTCCACCCACTCAGGGGCGAGCGGGTGCGCGAGATACGGCGCAGGGGCAGGGAAAGAAGGCACAGGTATGGACAACGGGCACGACCGGCGCATCGCCAGCGCCATTCAGACGACGAATCTTGCCGACATCCTGGAGCGGGTGCTCGATAAGGGGATCGTCATTGCAGGCGATATCACCATCTCGCTGGCCGAGATCGAGCTGCTCAGTATCAAAGTGCGTCTCCTGGTCGCCTCGGTCGATAAAGCCAGGGAGATGGGCATTGACTGGTGGCAGTCGGACCCCAGCCTCTCCTCCCGCGCCAGACACCTGGAGGAGGAGAACGCCCTCTTGCGGGAGCGCCTGGACCGCCTGGAGGCCAGTTTCGCCAGACCACCCCAGTAGCACACCGCGTCAGGGGACCCGGCTCAACTCCCGTCCGGGTGTGGCTGGCGCTGGCGCGCGCTGCGGAGTGCGCGCGAAGAAGATGCAGGCCGCAGCCATGACCCCGAACGCGGCAAGGGCGAGGAAGGCAGGGCGGTAGCTCCCCGTCAGGTCGTAGAGCGCGGCGGGCACCGAGGGGCCGACGGCCATGCCCAGGGTGCTCAGGAATTGAATGGAGCCCATGATGATCCCGAAGGAGCGCACGCCGAAGCACTCGGCGATCATCAAGGGCTGGAGCGTCCCCACGCCGCCCATGGCGAGGCCAAAGAGCGCCGCCGACAGATACAGGCCCGTCGGCCCCTGGGCCGCCACCAGGGTGAGGAGCGCCGCGCTCTGGAGCAAGAAGAACAGCAGGGCGACCAGGCGTGTCGGGAGCCGGTCGGAGAGCAGGCCCATCCCCAGGCGGCCCGCCAGCGCGGTACTGGCCGTCAGGCTCACGGCCTTCGCCGCATCCTGGGGACTCAGCCCGGCTTCCAGCAGATACGCAAGCTGGTTGGTGATGTAGGCCATCGTGGCGGTCATCGCCAGGAAGAAGGCCGCGGCGATAGCCCAAAAGGTGGGCGTCCCCACCGCTGCGCGCGCGGTCCAGTCGGGCGCTCCCGCCTTTGGCCCCGCTGCCACCGGCTCCGGCGTGCCATCGGGCAGGAGTCCCCGGTCGGCTGGCCGTCCGACGATCACCAGGGCTGCCAGGGGCAGTACCACCGCCCAGGTCATCAGCACCAGGGCCACCAGCGCGATCCGCCAGCCCAGAGTCGCCAGCATCCAGGTAGCCCAGGGCACGATCAGGATGCCGCCGAAGCTGAAGCCGGTGACCGCCAGGCTCATCGCCAGGCCGCGCCGCCGGGTGAACCAGCGTGCGATCACCGTATTGATCGGCACCCCGCTGAACCCCGCCCACCCTACCGCCATGACCACCCATACCGGGTAGAGCTGCCAGAGCGCCGTGACCTGGGTCAACGCCAGCAGGCCACAGCCGAACAGCAGCGCGCCGCCGATCATCACGCGCCGGGGGCCGTTGCGGTCCACGTAGCGTCCGAGGAAGGGACCCACCAGCCCCGACGTCAGGAAGTACGCCGAGACCGCGCCGGTGAGGGCCGACCGCGACCAGCCGAACTCCTGGGCCAGGGCCGGGACGAACAGGCCGGGGCCATAGAAGCCAACCCCCGATGACAGCGTCGCCAACCAGAAGCAGGCCAGGACGATCCACCACCCGTAGAACATGCCCTGACCCAGGTAGACCCAGGGCGGCGGCGTCGGCAGAAAGGATGGGCGAGAACGACGCATAACTCCTCCGTTGCGCCTCGTGCCGGAGTGGGCGTGAGGACACGAGATCGGAACACCCACGAGGGGCGCCGTGGGATGACCGGCACGGCACTCCTGGAGTATACTGCCACCCGGGAGATACTACCAGACGCTGATGCGGACGGAGCCTGCCGAAAGGAGAGGATACCGCGGTGAAGACCCTCATCTTGGGAGGAACCAGGTTTATCGGGCCAGTGCTGGTCAAGGAGCTTCTGGCGCGGGGCCACGAGGTCGCCGTGCTCAACCGGGGTCTGACCGAAGCGACCCTGCCGGCGGAGGTACAGCGACTGTGCGCGGACCGGAACGACCCCGCCAGCATGCGGGAGGCCCTGGCCGGACGGTCCTTCGATGCCGTGCTCGACCTTTCCGGCTACACCGCGGACCAGGTGCAAGCAGCGTTGGAGGCCCTTGCCGGGCGTGTCGGCCACTACCTGTTCACCAGCAGCACCGCGGTGTACTACGGCAGCGCCATTTACCCGATCCGCGAGCACGACCGCTTAATGCCCGATGAGCGGGGCGGCAGCTATGGCTGGAATAAGGTCCGGGCGGAGCGTCTCCTTGCCCACTGGAGCCAGAACACCGGAATGCCCTTCACTGTTATCCGGCCGGCCTACGTGTATGGTCCGGGCAACTCGAATCTGGGGCGGGAGCCGAGCTACTTCTATCGGCAGGAGCAGCGCCGACCGTTGCTCCTGCCCACGCGGGGTATCCCCCTGGCCCACCTGGTCCACGTGCAGGACCTTGCCCAACTCTTCGCCCAATGCCTCGGCAATCCCCGGTCCTATGGCCAGGCCTACAACGGCGTCGGCCCGGACTACGCCAGCCTGCGGGGGTGGTTCCAGTCCATGGCGGAGGCGGTCGGCGTGGAACCGACCATTGTGAACGTGCCCGATGACCTCACGCCGATGATGCGGTCGTTCCCCTATCAGACGCGGCGGTGCGTCCTCTACAGCTTCGACAAAGCGGTGCGGGACCTGGACTATCGGCCGCGCTACGACACCCGCGCGGGGATCGCCGACAGCTACGCCTGGTACAAGCAGGCGCTCTCGGGCACGTTCACCTGGGATCTGACCGAAGACGAGGCTATCCTGGCCGAAATGCGGAAACGAGAGCTCCTCTGACCGTCGTGGCCCGGACCGGGGCGCGGGCCTGCGGGCCATGCGGGTGACGCTGGCGTACACCACCGGGATACTGACGGCGTTCCGTGTCTCCTCGCGGGGCGGGTCTTCACGTCCGTCGCGGTGCGCACCGCTGTGTGTGGGGCACGCAGTGCAGGAGGGGACGGCTGAGGGGAATGGTACCGGGTCTGATTGGTGGGCCCACCCGGATTCGAACCGAGGACCGATCGGTTATGAGCCGACTGCTCTGCCGCTGAGCTATGGGCCCGTGTGCTGCTGGCGACGGATGCACGCTCCCAGCGTCGAGATTAGTATACCAGAGCGCCGCGTGTGGTCACAAGGGACGTCTCACGCCTGTGCTGCACGGGGCGGTGTGGCCGGTGGGTGGTACGAGGCCACCGGGATCCGGTCGGCTGGTGCGGTCCCCCCGGAGCCAAAGCTCCCCGGCGGAGGCGCGCTGGTCGGGCCCGCTATCCCCCCAGATCGCGCGGGCGATACTGGATGGCCTCAGCGATATGGGCGGGGCCAATGGATGCGACGTCGGCCAGGTCAGCGATGGTGCGGGCCACCTTGAGGATGCGATGAAAAGCCCGCGCCGAGAGGTGTAGCTGCTTCATGGCGGTCCGCAGCAGCGCCTGGCCGGCGCTGTCCACCGGGCAGAAGCGGCGCAGCTCCACGGGCGTCATATCCGCGTTGGTCACGAGGCGGGTGCCGGCGAAGCGTTGGCGCTGCCGAAGACGCGCGGCCTCGACGCGTGCCCGGATGGCCGCCGACGACACGCAGCCGGAGTCGGTGGTGAGCTTCTCGTATTCCACCCGCGCCACCTGGAGGAAGATATCGATACGGTCCATGAGGGGCCCGGAAATGCGCTTCTGGTAGCGCTGCACCAGGGAGGCCGAGCAGCTACAGGCCCGCACCGGGTCGCCGTAGAACCCGCACGGACATCCGTGAAGGTCAGAACTACACCGTTCGAACAAGGACGGTGGAGGAATGCCCAACCAGGCGCGTTCCGAGGCGCTAGACACGGTTCGAGCCTTCCTCCGCCTGTTCTGGCGGGAAGGTGATGTCCGAGAAGTCCGCATACCCAAGCATAACAGATTCAACCACACGGCGGCAGGCTACTTCGACGATCCGGAGAAGCTGGCCGCCGCGGCGGTACGATGGGATGGCCGGGCCAATATCTACCTGACCCTCAACTTTGTGAACCGGGCTCTCCTGGCGCGTGCCTACAACCGCATCGACGATCGAGCAGAGCATACCACAGCGGACGTTGACGTTGAAGGGCGTCGCCTGTTCTTTCTCGACGTCGACCCCGTTCGTGCCGCCGGCATCAGCAGCACCGATGAGGAGACCTCGGCCGCCCGCGTTGTTCTCGACGAGGCGGTGGACCACCTTCGGGATCTCGGCTGGCCCGAACCCATCATCGCGATGTCCGGCAATGGATGGTACGCCCTCTTCTCCCTGGACCTGCCCAACACCCCGGAGGTCACAGCTCTCATCTCCCAACTCCTTAAGACGCTGGCAGGGCGCTTCGACACCAAGGCAGCCCATATCGATACCACGGTCTCCAATCCCTCACGGATCGTCGGCTTGGTCGGAACCCTGAAGGTGAAGGGCGACTCAACCGACGACCGCCCGCACCGCCGCTCCCACGTCGTCTCTGTCCCCGATGAGATCATCCCCGTCACCGAGCAGCAACTGCGCGAGGCCGCAGATGTGCTGCAATCGCAGCGCCGCGCCTATCCCGAGCCCGAGCCCGGCATCAAACGACCGCAAACGCAAAGGACCGGAGGCATCGGGCACCTCGTTGACCTGCTCAATGCTGCGGGACTGGAGTACAAGGAGCAACCGCCCGATGCCGCGGGCATCACATGGTATCACGTCCGGCGCTGTCCGTGGCACGCTGATGGGCCGGAGTTCGAGTGTGGTGTCGGGCAGAAGCTCCCCGACGGTCCCTTCGCGGCGCACTGCTTTCACAATCGAGGCGCGGGCACGGGTTGGCAGGAGTGGAAAGAAGCCCTCGGACTGGGTCGGGGCACACGTCGTCGCAACGCGAGGAAGGGAGCGCCAGCGGAAGACGGGAGCGCGGGGGGGGCGCTGCCTCCGGTCGGCGCCGTGTACGAGGATGATAACAACGAAGAAGTAGGGATAACCCGTCGCCTCGCGGACGCCATCACCGCAGAAGACCACTTCGCGCTGGACGCTGGGCAGCGCCTGTACGTCTACCGAGCTGGTGTGTACCGGCGCGACGGCGAAGCGCACGTGGCTCGGCGGGTGAAAGCGCTGTGCAACGAGTGGGGGATCTCCAAGGCGTGGTCTACGTACCGGGTGAAGGAGGTGGCCGCCTACATCGCGACGGATGCGCCGTTGCTGTTCCAGCGTCCTCCCGGTGACCGCATCAACGTGCTCAACGGCATCCTGCGCCTGGCGGACCTGCGACTCGAGCCGCATACACCGGAGTTCTTGTCGCCAGTGCAGATCCCGATCTCGTACGACCCGAAGGCGCGCTGTCCGGAGTGGGAACGCCAGGTTCGGGAGACCGTGCCGGAGGATGCCCACCAGGTGGTGTGGGAGGTGCTAGCGTGGCTCCTCGTAGCCGACCTAGCGATCAAGAAGGCGATCCTGCTCATCGGAGACGGTGACAACGGGAAGAGCGTGTTGTTGAGGGCGATAACGGCCTTCGTGGGCAAGGAGAACGTCTCCAACGTGACGCTGCACAAGCTGGAGGCGGACCGGTTCGCTGCGGCTCGCCTGGTGGGCAAGCTGGCCAACATCTGTGCGGACCTGCCCACCGAGCACTTGTCGGGGACGTCGGTGTTCAAGATGATTACCGGCGGCGACCCCATTCAGGCTGAGTACAAGTTCAAGGAGTCGTTCGACCTGGAT
Organism: Chloroflexota bacterium; assembly: GCA_016210175.1. GTDB lineage: Bacteria > Chloroflexota > Dehalococcoidia > SHYD01 > JACQUQ01 > JACQUQ01. The sequence continues at coordinate 14,525 of JACQUQ010000193.1, forward strand.
GCGTACTGCAAGCTCCTGTTCTCGGCCAACCATCCCCCGCGGAGCGCAGACGCGACGAGCGCGTTCTTCGAACGGTGGGTAGTGATTCCCTTTGACGCTGTGTTCAAGGGGAGCACCGCAATCCCATCACAGGTATTGGACGCCCGCCTGACGGCGCCATCGGAACTATCGGGAGCCCTCAATCGTGCTCTAGCCGTGCTGCCGGGTCTGAGAGAGAAGGGGCGGTTCACGGAGGGAGCCAGCATGCGTGCGGCCTGGCTGGACTTTCGGGGCGTCACCGACCCGTTGGCGGTGTGGCTGGACCGATCGACCGTGGCCGGAGCGGAGGCCCGCGTCGTGAAGGACGACTTGCTGCGGGCCTTCAACGCGGACTGCACCAGGGAAGGGCGTCCGCCAATGATGACGAAGACCTTTGGCAAGGCGCTGCGGAACCTGCGGCCGGATGTGCAGGAGGGCCGGAGGATGGTCGGGGGAGAGTACGTGTGGTGCTGGCTGGGGATCGGGCTGAAAGCACCGGGGGGAGACGACGGCGGGGCCAGATTTAGGCACGGGGATGTCAGTCATGTCAACCATGTCAAGTATTCTCCTTATTTAAATGAATTTGGGGGAGAGGAGGAGAGTACGGAGGATCAAGTGGCTATAGATAAAGTAAGGGAAATGCTTGACATGGTTGACATGGTGGACACGAGGCCGGCGGAAGCCGAGGGCACAGCGCCCAGCGTCCGGGAGTGGGAGGCATGATGAACGCCATGGACATCATCGAACAAGTGCGGGCGCACAACGCGGACGTGGTGGCCGACGGCGGCCACCTGGTGGTGCGGGAACATGGCGAGCCCTTGCCAGAAGAACTGCGTCGGGCAGTACGTGAGCACAAGCCGGAACTGCTGGTGGCGCTGGGCGAGCCCATGGACCGCGCCGTAGCGTCGGTGCTCGGCGACCTGCGCCGGCACCTGGCGCCGCCGCTCCGGAAGCTCACGGACAGCCAGCTGCTGGTGCTGGTGAACTGGCACATCATTGCAGCGTGGCAGAAGCTCTTGCGGGAAGCGGAAGGGGGCAGAAGTTGACCCGGGACTTACGTCGAAAGGGGGAAGAGACTCCGGCTTACCATGTCGCGGGTTTGGTGACGGTTCCGTTGGCGTCGGTGAGCGACTCAGGAAACTGGCTATCCCGCAGCGACCACGACCGAACCGGCCTGTAGAAGAGCAAGTTGGGGATAGCTCTCAAGGCACGGCTGACGTTCTTGTGCGGGTTGAAGATGCCGACCTTCAGGCCGAGGTCATTGCAGACCATGCTGATGGGCAACATGAGGTCGGAGTCATTCGAGAAGACGACGGCGAGTTCGTAGTCCTGGGCGATCCCGTCCATGAGAAGATGGGAGGCGAGATTAACATCTGAGCCTTTCTCCTCAGTGTTAATGACTCGGACGTACTGGGGGCCTTCGAGTGGCGGGTCGGCAAGTGGCCGGGTGACTTCCTGGGTGAGAAAGTGACCCAGATGCACGGAAAGGCCGGGGATGGTTTCTAGAGCACGCAAGTAGGTGAGTTGACGGGAGGTCTTCTGAGGATCGTCTGGTCGAGAGTCAACGATGGCGGTGAAGTATCGGATGCGGTTGACCGTGTCACCGCGCAGCAGGAGCTGGCAGAGACGGCTGAAATCGAGCCACTTGTACGGCGTTCTGCGAACGGCACCGTAGTAGAAGTTGAAACCATCGATGTAGGCGTTCGCCTTCATCCGCCTCAGCCATTCGATCCCCTGGGAAACAGCAGAGCCTACCCTTGCGGGCAGGCTCGCACCCTGCCACCTAAGCAGCAGGGGGGACATAGGTCCAGTCTACGACCACTGTTGACGATTGTCAACGGTCGGCAGGCACGGCCGTCGGGCTCACAATGTTGACAGGGAGAGCGTTGACCGTCAGAAGGGAAAGGAATATGCTGCAATCAGAACATTCGAGCGGGAGGAATGCCCCGGCCGGGCAGCCTCCCGCTTTTGCGTTGTCCGGGGGTCGGTGCCCCCGGTGCCAGGGGCGAGAGGTCACTACGCTCAACCGGCTGAACCCGGAGCAGGAGAACATGGTGTTGCGGTGCCGGGGGTGTGGCCACCTGTGGAGCCCCAAAGCCGAAGGAGCATGAACACTATGACCAGATGGTGGGACCGGTAGAGGGGTCGTTTCTTCCCAGCTTCGAGGTTGGGACCGGTTTGGCCGCCATCTCGCTCTCTGTATAGGTTTTCGGCGTTTTTTTCCGTGCCTGAAAACCCGAAATTAGCTTCGAAAAACTCACGCGAAACGGGGTTGAAATGGCCTTCCACTGGGGGTGGACCAATGGGTAGTCGTGGACCGCTGCCGAAGCCCAAGGCGCGCCATCGCATCCGGCGCACCGAGGCCGGCGTCATCCGTGCCGGTCGGCCGGTGATGCCCGCGTCGCTGACGGGCGAGGCGCGCAAGGAGTGGCTGCGGGTCGTGCCCGTGCTCGCCGAGATGGGCATCCTGGCGACGGTAGACCGGGCGGTGCTCATCCGGTACTGCCTGGCGTGGGCCGAGTGGCTGGACCTGGATGCCTCGCTGCGGAACATCGGCAGCCTGGTGCGGGGCCCGGACGGCAACCCGGTACGCAACCCGCTGTGGTCGCAACGCCGGGATACGGCCGCAACGCTGGATGCGCTGTGGTCGCAACTGGGACTCACGCCGATGGCACGGCTGCGGCATCACATCCGGCATGAGACTGACGAGGAACCGACGGAGATCCCGCCCGGCGTGGCGGCGATCGAGGACTTCCGGCGTCGGATGGAGGCGCAGTGATGCCTTTGCTTACAAGTGCTTACAACAAGCAGTCGGGAATCCTTACAAGCAAGAGCCTAGCACTGGAGGATGGAAGCATGACCACTACGCAGGCTATGACCGTCGAAATGGCGCCCATCGGGGAGCTGCGGCCCGACCCCTTCAACCCCCGGCGCATCTCGGACCGGGAACTGGAGGCGCTCACCCGCTCCCTGCGGGAGTTCGGCTTTGTGTCGCCGGTGGTGGCCCGGCGGGAGGACCGCACCGTCATCGGCGGCCACCAGCGCCTGGTGGCGGCCCGCCGCCTGGGCTACACCGAAGTGCCGGTGGTCTTCTTGGACCTCTCCGTAGAGCAGGCGCGGGTGCTGAACCTCGCCCTCAACAAGATCAGCGGGGAGTGGGACCAGGACCTCTTGGGGCGGATGCTCAAAGACCTGAAGGACCTCCCTGCGGTGGACTTGTCCCTGACCGGGTTCCAGCCCAGGGCAATCGCATTATGAGCCGAAGAGGACGCTCAGCAGGTAGTGCTCATCCCAGCCGGCCTTGAGGCGCCTGCCTTTGATGCCCACTTTGGCCGTCTTATCCTGCCGCAAGAGATTGAGGGCCAGCCGCCGCAGCAC
>JACQUQ010000196.1 GCA_016210175.1 Chloroflexota bacterium
CTCATACCCCCAGTATATCAGGTTATCCGGATAGGCTCTAAGAGGGCCGCGGTGCGGGAGGGCTTGGCATGAGTTTGCGATATGCTGAGGTAAAGTGCGAAGCGGCGGGTACAACTGTGCGCAAGAGGCGTCATGCGCTGCCCTCCGTGCTGCACGTTAGAGAACAGAAGACTCCTGCACGTCCTGGGCCCCTCCGATGAGCCTGCCCCCAGGGTCATCACCGCGCCTGCGGCGGGCTGTGAGGGGCTATCTGACTACGGAAGGAGCGTACATCCCGCGGCATCCGGGTCCCGCCGCGATGCCACCAAGGATGGTCAATCTGCCATGATTGTCCAGCAAAGTGAACTCACCGTCATCAACCTGGAGGCGCTGGTCGCCGACCTCAGCGACCCAGATCGGGCGCTGTTCGAGCGCCTGTTCCGCGTCGGCACCCACGTGGGGCAACTCGTCCCCCCGTCATCCATGTATCCCTGGATCGAGCGCCAGTTCGGATCGCTGGAGACCGTCACCGAGCAACGCGTCGTGCGGGTAACCAACCTCCATACGCTCGACGATGCGCTCTTCAACGAAGTGCGGGCCCGTCGGCCCATGGAGATGCAGAACGGCTTTCGCCCTGAAGAGTTTGCGCCCGGCAGCAATGACCCCCTGGCCGCACCCCTGGAGGGCACCCCAGCCGACGCCTTCGGCCGGATCGAGGGGCGCTTCAGCATCACGGCCAGCAACGTCGCCAAGCCCGACGCCATCAGCGGGCTGGTGGTCTTCCGAGAAGCCAATCCGTTGCACTTCACCCGCGAGCATGTCATCGACTACATCGAGACCGCGACCCGCTGGGCCGAGGCCGCTCACCGCCATGACCCCAGCGCCCGCTACTACCTGTTCATGTGGAACTGCCTGTGGCGGGCGGGCGCATCCCTCACCCACGGTCACGCCCAGATGATGGTTGGCCGCGGGATGCACTACGGCAAAGTGGAGCACCTGCGGCTCACGGCCCTGCGCTATCGGGAGCAGTACGGGTCCAACTACTTCGACGACCTGTACCGGGCGCACGAACTGGTGGGCTGCGCCTTCCGGCACGGGGGCATCCGGTTCCTGGCGCACCTCACGCCGGTGAAGGAGAAGGAGACCCTGCTCATCGGCGACCGCCTGGACCAGCACCTGATGAGTTCCATCTACGACGTGCTGGCCTGCCTGCGGGATGACCTGGGGGTACGCTCGTTCAACCTGGCCATCTACATGCCGCCCCTGGGCCCCACCGACGAAGATTGGAGCGGCTTCCCGGTGCTGGTCCGCATTGTGGACCGGGGTGACTACAACAACCGCACCTCCGACATCGGGGCCATGGAGCTGTACGCCGCCAGCATCATCTCCAGCGACCCGCTGACCGTGGCCCGCCACCTGTGTCGCCACTTCCAGGGGCCGCAGCCGGGGATAGCCAAGAACGGGGACGGCGCGATGTAGCGCGGCAAGGCGCAGCAGCCCCAGGAGGGACGTTCCGCGGAGCGTCCCTCTTTTGGTAGAGCGCTCCTTGCGCCCGCAGGTGGAGGAGGGCGGGCGGTTGCCGCGACTTGCTCCAGGCCGGCGAGGAGTGCATACTGGGAGGGCGGAGCACGTGCGGCGAGCGCGCGGCTCGCGGTAACGAGGAGACGGTGCATGTCCTTAAGGCTGATGGCAGTACACCCGCACCCCGACGACGAGACCATCGCCACGGGGGGCACGCTGGCGCGGTACGTTGCCGAGGGCGCTGAGGTCGTGCTGGTGACCTGTACCCTGGGCGAGGTCGGGGAGATCAGCGACCCGGCCCTGGCGAGCCCGGAGAACCTGAGCCAGGTGCGGGCGGCGGAGCTTGCGGCGGCCTGCGCCATCCTGGGGGTACGGGAGCACCACGTGCTGGGCTACCGCGATTCGGGCATGGCCGGGACGCCTGACAACGACCACCCCGCCAGCTTCCACCGCGCCGACCTGGACGAGGCTGCCGGACGCCTGGTGGCGCTGATCCGCCGTTTCCGGCCCCAGGTGGTGGTCGGCGATAACGAGCACGGCACCTATGGTCACCCCGACCACATCAAGGCGAACCGTGTCACGGTGGCCGCCTTCCACGCCGCGGGCGACCCGGCGCGTTACCCGGAGCACGGGCTGGACCCCTGGCAGCCGCTCAAGCTCTACTTTACGGCGGTCCCCCGCTCCCGCTTCGCGGCAATGGCCCCGCGCATGGCGGAGCTGGGCCTGCCGGTCCCTGAGCAGCGCCCCGACACGGTGGAGCGTCCCTTCGGCACCCCCGACGAACTGGTGACGACGGCGCTGGATGTCTCCGCCTACGCCCCGACCAAGCACCGCGCGCTGCACGCCCACCGGACGCAGTTGGGCACGCTGGGCTTCTTCACCGCCATTCCGCTGGAGCACTGGCCGGAGTTCTTCGGCACCGAGTATTTCCAACGGGTGGCCTGCCTGGTCTCGGCCCCCGACCGGGAGCACGACCTGTTTGCCGGGCTGCGTTCCTCAATATAGTGGTCGGTCACCCGTGAGTGGGAAGCCTTTTCACGACGTGTGACCGGGCGCTTCACCGTCCAATTCGGCGCGCCGCCCGCAGGGGTCCTCCAGAACCTTCTCCTGAAGACGTACCGTGCCGTCTTCCGCTTTCAGCACCGCCAGCCCCTCGAACCACTTGAGCAGGGTGTACCCTTCGTCAAAGATCCCAAGGCTGACTTTGTACGGCCGTCCCTCGGTGAGATCCCCCAGCTGGATGCGGAGGCGGCGGACCCGCTCGGAAAAGGGGAGCGTCAGTTCCGTGCTCGCGTCGACGGGTGCGCTGGCCGCCTCGTGCAGGAACCACTGGAGCCGGTAGGTTCCGGGCTGCTTCACGTGGACGTCCGCTTGCAGCCACCTCCCATCCTCCTCGTCCACCACCTGGACGTTCTGGAACTGGTAGGGCGGCGGCTGCAACGCCACCGGGGCCGTGGGCGCGGCGCCCTGGCCCGCCAGCTTGACGCTCTCCCAACGACCGTTTACCCACCGGACGAAATCATCAACGACCTGGTCCCAGCGTCCGAACTGGTCGCCCCCGCCGTAGCTCCAGGCGAAGGCGCCGGCGTAGCCCTGCCGGTACGCGATATCGTAGATCTGGGCCAGGGAGTAGTAGGCGCTGCCCTGACTGGGGAACTCGCCCAGCACCACCGGGCGGTCCAGGCCGAAGGCCGTGGCCGGGCGGTCCAACGGCTCGAACGGCTCCACCCAGTCGTACCAGCTAAAGCTGTAGTAGTCCAGACCCAGCCCCCGCCAGTGGACCATGTGCGCGGCACGGTTCGCTTCAACCGTGGCCAGCGCCGAGGTGTGGCGGTGGATGGCCTGCGCCACCTCCTTGACGAAGGCACGGACGTCCGCCAGGGGGACTTTCACCCGGCCGTCCTCTTCGGCGTGGAGCTCGACGATACCCCACTCCGGCTCAGAGATGATCTCAAAGGCCAACACCCGGTCGCCGGCGGGATGCTGCCCAATATGGCGGAGCATCGGCACGACGGCCCGGTTGAGCAGCGCGTAGCGCTTGGCCCAATGACGCAGGGAGTCGGCGTGGCCGCCGAGTTGCACGCCGCCCTGGGCGCAGTCGGTGGTCCAGAAACCGCTATCGAAGAGGGTGAAGACGAGGTAGATATCGTGGCGTCGGGCCATCTCCAGGGCTGCACCGAGATCGGCAAGAAAGCGGTCGTCGAGGCCGACGACCCGCCCGCGCGCGTCGAACTCCGGGCTGTAGCGCCCGTCATTGAAGACCCGCCATTTGACCACGCGGACGCCGCTGGCGGCCAGATTGGCGAAGTCGGCCCCGATTTCGGCGGCGCTCGTCGGCTCGGCAACGCCGGAGTAGCCCCAGGCGCCGGTACCGAAGTCCTGATAGCTCTTCCAGGGGTAGTTGACGCCAGCCCAGAAGTAGGGCTGTCCGCCCACGTGCAGCCGATCAGAGAAAGCGACGGGACGCGTGGCAGGCCGAACCACGAGCACGCTCCCCACGACGGCTACCAGGGCCATGATGACCGCCAGGACGATGCGCAGCCGCTGTCGTTGTCTCACGCTGCCCCTCCGGTTGCCACTGGCAATGGGTCTCTGGGACCCGTTCTGGTAACAACGTTGGAGGGGACCGGCTGCTGGACGTTGACCACGGGTCACGGACCGGCGGCGCTGGGACTTGGACGCTCCCGGAACGCAAAAAACAAGGGCGTGGCATTGTGTGATGCCACGCCCCGGCAGGTGCTCTGGGCAGACCGGTGACCTCAGTGTTCTGTCAGGTCTCGTGTGCTGAGGTGAACTGCCGCCGTGAACGGCGGGCCGGGAACACCCCGGCAGGCCCGGCCTTCAGACCGGCATCCCGTAGTTCACGGCTGACCGCGCCCTAGTGGTCTGTCAATCCTGTTTTGATGGGTTCTATCCCGCCGCCCTGAGGGGCGGGCCCGCCGTTCACGGCGGCAGTCGCACCCATCAGTTTATGCCTGACAGAACAG
>JACQUQ010000197.1 GCA_016210175.1 Chloroflexota bacterium
GGAGGAGACCGTCCAGGGCAACCTGCAGGTGCTCCATGAGCTCCAGACCTTCCTCACCGAGATCACCGGCATGGACGCCGCGGCCCTGTCGCCGCTGGCCGGAGCCCACGGGGAGCTGACCGGCATCCTGCTCATCAAGGCCTATCATGCGGGCCGGGGCGAGGCCGCGCAGCGTCGCAAGGTCCTGGTGCCCGACTCCGCCCACGGGACCAACCCCGCCACCGCCGCGTTGGCCGGCTATCAGGTGGTGGCGGTGCGGTCCGACGCCAACGGCAACACCGACCTCGACCACCTGCGCTCTCTCGTCGGCGAGGACGTGGCCGGGATGATGCTCACCCAGCCCAACACCCTGGGCCTGTTCGACACCAATATCCTCCCGATCGCCGAGTTGCTGCACCAGCACGGGGCGCTGCTGTACGGCGATGGGGCCAACATGAACGCGCTGCTGGGCCGGGCCAAGCCGGGGGACCTGGGCTTCGACGTGATGCACCTGAACCTGCACAAGACCTTCAGCACGCCCCACGGCGGGGGCGGCCCCGGCGCCGGGCCGGTCTGCGTCAAGGCGCATCTGGCGCCCTTCCTCCCCTTCCCGCTGGTGGTCCAGGAGGAAGACGCCTACCGCTTCGCCAGGCCGGAACACACCATCGGGCGCATGGGCGGCTGGTACGGCAACTTCGGCGTCCTGCTGCGGGCCTACACCTACATCCGCACCCTGGGGCCGGAGGGCTGCCGGTCCGTCAGCGAGAACGCGGTCCTCAACGCCAACTACCTGCGGGTCCACCTGCAACAGGACTACCAGCTCCGCTACCACCGCCCCTGCATGCACGAGGTCGTGCTCTCCGGCGTGCGGCAGAAGGCCAGGGGGGTCAATACCCTGGCTATCGCCAAGCGGCTCATCGACTACGGCTTTCACCCGCCTACGATCTACTTTCCCCTGATCGTGGAGGAAGCCCTGATGATCGAACCGACCGAGACCGAGAGCAAGGAGAGCCTGGACGCCTTCATCGCGGCCATGCGCGCGATCGCGCGGGAGGCGGCGGAGAACCCGGAGGCGGTGCTGACCGCGCCCCACACCACACCGGTGCGCAAGCTGGATGAAGCGGGCGCCGCCCGCAACCCGCGCCTGCGCTGGCAACCAGGCCAGTCGTCCCAAGGCGCGCCCGCGGCGGCGAGCTAGGGGGTATCCCCCACAGGTACGATGCAGAGGAAAGCGACCGCCCATGAGTGACGAGACACGGTCCAAGATCTATACCCGGACCGGCGACGCCGGCGAGACCGGCCTGTTTGCCGGGGGGCGAGTCCGCAAGAGCCACCCGCGGGTGGAAGCGTATGGGGCCATTGACGAGCTGAATGCCCACCTGGGGCTGGCGCGCGCCCTGGGGCCGGACCCGGAGCTGGACGGCCTCCTGGCGCGGGTGCAGGCCGAGTTGTTCCAGCTTGGTGCCGACCTCGCGACGCCCTTGGAGGCGTCTCCGAAGTGGCTTGTGCGCGTCGAGGATACGGCAGTAGCGGCCCTGGAGCGGGAGATCGACCGCTTCGAGGCCGAGCTTGAACCGCTGCGGAACTTCATCCTACCGGGCGGCTCTCCGGTGGGAGCGGCGCTGCACGTAGCCCGGACAGTGTGCCGGCGGGCGGAGCGCCACCTGGTGCGGCTGGCGGAGGAAACACAGGTCAATGCGGCGGCGGTACGCTATGTGAACCGGCTCTCGGACTGGTTGTTTGACCTGGCGCGCCTGGCTAACCATCGCGCCGGTAAGCCCGAGCATATCTGGATGGCCCCGCAGCGCCAGGAGCCATGAGGCGCAGGCCGCCAGGGATGAGCAGGCCGGTAACTACCAGGGGAGGAGGGAGATGCCATCCTCCCTGCCCAAGGCGACTGCAAGGCCGGAGCATATGCTACGGGAGATAGTCAGCCCGCTTACCGCGCTGGCCTTAGCCGTCGAGACCGTGGCCGGTAGCCTGGTCCTCTTGGTGGTTGGGTGGTCCTTCCTGCGTCTGAAGGGGACACGGTGGGCGGTACTGGTGCCTGGTACCTTGGTCGCCCTGGGCCTGCCGTTCCTGGTCTTCTGGACCGCCGTCGCAACCCTCCCTCCGTTAGCCATCGGATGCGGCTTCGAAATCGTCGCTCCGCCGTGGCTCGGTGTGGCAGGTAGGGTCCTGGTCTTCGCTCCGCTCGTCAGCCTGGTTCCCCTCATCACTGGCTCTCTGGCTGGGGCGAGGCCACTCATCCGGACCAGTGGTATGCTGGTCCTCCTCCTGGCCCTGGCGCTACTCGCAAGCGGATCGGCGTGCTCGGCGGCGTATGCCAGCGGGTGGACGGTCCGCATCTCCTCTACGGCTTGCCTGTGACGACCAGCACCCTTCTTTCCTTCCTCAGCCCCCCGAGCAGGCTGTGGTACGGGGGAAGCGCCTCCTACGGGAGATTGATGCTGGCGAACTTGATCTCGGTGTAGTGCTCGATGGCGTAGTGTACCCCCTCCCGACCCAGGCCGCCCTCCTTCACACCACCGTAGGGCATATGGTCGGCCCGGTAGGCGGAGGCGTCGTTGATGATGACCTGGCCCACCTCCAGCTCATCAATGGCCCGGAAGGTCTCCCGCAGGTCGTTGGTGAACACCGCCGCATTCAGCCCGAAGCGGGAATCGTTCACCATCGCCACGGCCTCATCGAAGCGGTCGTAGGGGATGACATCCACGATGGGGGCAAAGACCTCCTCGCAGACCACCCGCATCTCCGGGCGCACGTCGGTCAGCACCGTCGGCGCGAACAGCGCACCCTGGCGGGTGCCGCCCACCAGCACCTGCGCGCCCCCGGCCCTGGCCTCGTTGACCCACGCCTCGGCCCGCGCCGCCGCGTCTTCCTCGACCATCGGGCCGACGTCGGTAGCCTCATCCAGGGGATCGCCCACCTTCAGCGCGGCCACTTTCGGCAGCAGGGTATCCAGGAACGCTCCCAGGACCGACCGCTGCACGTAAATCCGCTGCACCGAGATGCAGGACTGCCCGGCAAAGGAGAACCCCCCGGTCACGCAGGTGGCCGCGGCGTGCTCCAGGTCGGCGCTGGGGGTGACGATGTTGGCGGAGTTGGAGCCCAGCTCCAGCACCACCCGCTTGAGTCCCGCCCGGTCCCGGAGGTACTTGCCCACCGGCACGCTCCCGGTAAAGCTGACCACCGCCACCTTGGGACTGGTGATGAGCGGCCCGGCGTCCGCGTTGGCGGCGGGCAGGACGCTGACCACACCATCGCGGAAACCCGCTTCCAGCAGGACCTCTCCCAGGAGCAGCGCGGTCAGGGGGCATTGGGACGCCGGCTTGAGCACCACGGTACAGCCTGCTGCCAGGGCCGGGGCGACCTTATGAGCCACCAGGTTCAGCGGGAAGTTGAAGGGCGTGATGGCCCCGACCACGCCCACAGGCTGGCGGAAGGAGAGGCCCTTGCGCCCCTCGCCGCCCGCTACCACATCCATGGGGATGGTCTGGCCGGTGATACGGGGGGCCTCCTCCGCGGCCAGGCGGAAGGTGAACACCGCCCGGTTGACCTCGACCCGCGCCGTCTTGATGGGCTTGCCCACCTCCAGGGCAATGAGGCGGGCGAATTCCTCCTCGCGCTCGGCGATGCGGCGGCTGACGTGGTGCAACATCTCACCGCGCCGGTAGGCCGGGACCGTGCGGTAGGCTCGGAAGGCCGCCCGCGCCCCGTCGATGGCGGCCTCTACCTGGCCCCGGGCGGCGCGCGAGACCAGGGCGACCAGTTCGCCGGTAGCGGGGCTGCGGTCCTCCAGGGGGCCACCCTCGCCCGCGGTCCACGCGCCGTTGAGCAACAGCCGCCGCGGCGTCTCCGTCGTTACCGTCATCGCTCCCCCTCCTCTCCCATGCTCTGGGCCTGCGCACGCCCGCCTTCTGAAGAGGAACTGTTCCCCCTCCCCAGGTATTGTACTCCCACTGCGCCGCGGTGAGAGAGGGAGGAGGAAGGGGACCGAACGATCAGGAGCTGTCGCCCCGGAGGATGATGATACGGTGATAGGTGTAATCACATAGGTACAGCAGGCCGTCGCGCCAGGCCAGGTCCCAGATGCTCGGCTCGGCGGGCTCCCGCATATCCGGGAGGCCCAGGTCGGCCAGGCTGGTCCAGGAGAAGCGCCGCCGCTCCAGGTCGATCTCCACCAGGTATTGCTCGGCCGGGCCGCCGTCCAGTGCCCGGAAGTCGGTGGTGAGCAGCGTGGTGGCGTCCGCCGCCGCCAGGCCGCAGTAGTCCGTGAAGCCGTGGGCGTCGGTGAAGCTGGAGGGATAGTCCCAGTAGCGCCAGCGCCCATCGGGGGCCAGACGCACGCACGACGTCTGCTCCAGGACCGCGCCAAACCAGAGGTCGCCGTCGGGGGCGACGGTCAGGTACTGACCGTCTATAAAGAGCGGCGGCGCCACCTCATGGTCACGCGCCTCCTCCACGGCAGCCTCATAGTCGTAGGTCGGCGCACCGAAGGGGCCATACGCCTGCAAGGAGAGGCCCTGGCTCCGCTCGCGATAGATGACCCAGAGCTTGCCCTCCCGGTCCACGGCGAAGTCGGCGGGGATACCGGGCAGGGCGTAGGGCTGCTCGCGCTGGCCCGCGGCCGAGATGCGGCGCACGCAGGGCTGCCCCCCCTGGGGGAAGCAGCCCACGTAGAGCGCGTCCCGCGGACCGACACGCACCAGCACCGGGGGCGCGCCGAAGGTCCCGGCGTCGGCCACAGGCTGGCGGTGGTAGCCCGCCTGGGCCAGCAGGCGGCTCACGGTCGGACGCCCCTCCGGGCAGTCACACAGGACCAGGTTGCCCTGGGAGTCCACGGCCAGGGAGGTCGGCTGGTTCAGGTCAGGGACGGTCCGGGAGTCCAGGACGCGGACCAGGGTAAAACGCACGGGCATGACGAAGGCCTCACCGTTGGAGATGGAGGGGGAAATCGACGACCGTGTTGGGTCGGAAGCGCCGCGCGGCCCTCAGGCGCAGGTTACCAGCCGAGGGCCCAGTGCCCGTTGCTCACCCGTCGCGCGCCATCCCGCGGCGCATACGGGGAGACCTACCCAACGCAATCCGACTGCGCCCGTTGGAGCACCGGGAGCGCGGCGCACACCAGGGTTCATTATAGCGCCAATGCCGGGCCAGTCCTAGCGTTCGGTTCCGGGAGCACGGCGGGCTGGGAGGAGCGGATGGCACACCCGCCTCTACCGGGCGGTGTCCCGCAAGCGACGGCTGACACACCGAGGACCAGCGAGGAGCCGATGGTTAGAGGACCAGGACGGCAAGGGCCAGCACCAGCAGCACCGTGCTGATCAGGACCTGACCGACTGCCAGCGCCCGCTCCCCACCCTGTCCCCGGCCCATCGCGGTCGCATGCCCCCTGGCCCGCCGGACGCCATCGACCAGGGCAAAGAGCGCCACGATGCTCAGGCCCAGACCCTGGAGGGCCAGGGCCAGGTCCGGCGCTCCGGCCGCCGTGAGCACCATCCCCCCGGCCCCGACGGCGGTCAACCCGGCGACCACCTTGACCCAGGTACGGAAGGTGATGCCCCAGCGCAGCGCGCTGGCGAACCGACCCAGGGGCTGGCCCCGCAGGGTGCGAATCGCCAGCACCAGCGCCACGCCCGCGACAAACCCGCCGATGTGCGCAAAGAACGCGATACCGCCATCGGCCATCGCCTGGTTCGGCAGGGAAAGCCCGCCCTCGACGATTTGGAGGAGAAACCAGAAGGCAATGAGCACCAACGCGCGCACCCGGCCCAGCGCGAGGAAGGGACCGGCCACCAGCAGCGTGCGCACCAGCGCCTGGGGGAAGAGCAGGAGGTACCCCCCCAGCACGCCCGCAATCGCGCCGCTGGCCCCCACGCTGGGGACGGGGGAGCCGGGAAACAGCGCGGCATGGGTCAGGCCGGCGCCCACCCCCGCGGCCAGGTAGACCGCCAGAAAGGTGACATGGCCCAGCGCATCCTCCACATTGTCCCCGAAGACCCACAGAAAGAGCATGTTGATCCCCAGGTGCAGCAGCCCCGCGTGGAGGAACATCGACGAGAGCAGCGTGGCCGCAGGGGGAATGCCGCCTGCTACCCCGGTGAAGGGGTCGGCAACCAACCGCGCCGGGACCAGCCCGTACTGCTCGATGAGGCGCTGCAATCCGGGAGGCCCCAGCGTGTATTCATAGAGGAACATCAGGATGTTCAGCGCAAGCAAGCTCAGCGCAACCACCGGGAACCGGCGGCGCTGCCGACGAGTGGTATCCCGTAAGGGAAACACACGGGCCTCGTTTCCTCCGCTACGCTGCGGCCTTGCGGATGCCCAGTTCGTCCCGCAGGTGCAGGAAGCGCATCAGGTTGCTCCGGGTCAGCAGCCCCTGGAGCCGACCGTCCGCCACCACCGGCACCTGGTTCAAGTCCCGCTCCGTCATCTGTTGCAGCACCGACAGGATGCTGTCGTCGGGATAGGCGGTCACCAGGGCCGGCGCCGGGGTCATGGCGGCACGCACCGGGGTCTCGCTCCAGCGGTCGCGGGGCACGCGCCGGATATCGCTCACCGTCATCAGGCCCAGGAAACGGCCGCCCTCCACCACGGGCACCGCCCGGATGTTCCGGAGCAGCAGGTAGTCGTCCACGACCTCCTGGATGGTCACGTCCGGCCCGACCGTCACCGGGTGGCGCGCCATCACATCGTGGACGCGCACCCCCTCGAACGCCGCCTGCATCATCACCTCCCGCCGGCTCGCGGAGGCGGCGCTATCCAGGAACCAGCCAATAAAGGCCAGCCATAGTCCCTGGAACGTCAGGCCGGGGATAAAGATCTGCACCAGTCCGGCAAAGATGAAAAGGTAGCCCACGCCGCGGCCGATGTTTGACGCTGTCTTCGTCGCCTGGAGGAGGTTTCCTTTGCGCCACCACAGGATGGAACGCAGCACGCGCCCGCCGTCCAGTGGAAAGCCCGGAATGAGGTTAAAGACCGCCAGGGAAACATTGATCCACCCCAGCCAGTATGCGATAGCCACCACCAGAGATGAAGCATCCTGCGCGAGGAACCAGACTGCCCAGAACACCCCGCCAACAACCAGGCTGGTCAAAGGTCCGGCCAAGGCAATCCGCAGTTCGTCCTTCGGTTTCTGTGGCTCTTTGGTTATCTGGGAAACGCCTCCAAATATAAACAGCGTGATTGACTGGACGGGGATGCCGAACCGCTGGGCGAACACACTATGCATCAGCTCGTGCGCCAGCACTGAGCCGAAGAATAGCACGCTGGTCAGCAGCCCGGCTACAACTCTTGTTGGTACGCCCAGCGTTGGATCAATACTGGGAAAATAGCCGACTGATAGCGCCCAGGTCACCAACCCGAAAACAATAAACCAGGAATAGTTCAGCCGTATGGCAATGCCGAAGATCTTCCCTATCGGTATTCCGCCTCTGAGCATTTCTCCTCTCTTTCACCGACGCGAAAAATATGCACCGCGAATCACGTGTGCTACTTTATTATATCAAAAGACGCACGCTGTGGGCAGGAGGTGGTGCGAGTCTTCAGTCGAGCCAGAAAGCGAGGTTAATATCATCTCATAGCACTGTAGACCCGCATAATAAACCATACCGGCGAAAGCATGTCCCGTACTTGATACGGGAGCGGTATCCAGGATTTTTCTGTGGATTCCGGCTTTCGCCGGAATGGGATCTTGTTGATTTCCAGTTTGCTCCTCATTTCACCATGGCCCCGCTATTCGATAAGCCCAATGCTTTCCGACACCAATAGCGAGAGCGGTTTCCTCGATGTAGGTTAACCTTTTTCAGACAGGGATGTGGTAGAATAAACTTTAGAAGTATACATCAGAGCAGGCTAAACCCATGCGTCACGTAAAAATAGTCTCCACACTGGGGCCGGCCAGCAATTCCTCTCAGGTTATAGAGGAGCTGTTGCGCAGCGGGGCGAATATCTTCCGGCTCAATCTTGCCTACGGGACCCTCGAGGAGCACGCCGGGACAATCGCCCTGGTCCGCAAGCTGAGCGAGCAACTCGCGCTGCCTGCGGGCGTTCTGCTCGATCTGCCGGGTTCAAAGCGCCGCACGGGAGACACCAGGGCCCTCTTCGCCGA
>JACQUQ010000206.1 GCA_016210175.1 Chloroflexota bacterium
ACGGTGGAGTAGGCCATCACCCGCTTGATGTCGTTCGCCACCAGGCCCATGCTGGCCGCCAGGATAGCCGTGATGCCTCCGATGACGGCCACCGTCATCATGGCCCCCGCCGAGTGCTCGAAGAGCGGGAAGAGCCGGGCCACCAGGTACACGCCCGCGGCCACCATGGTGGCGGCGTGGATCAGGGCGCTGACCGGGGTGGGGCCTTCCATCGCGTCGGGCAACCACACGTGCAGCGGGAACTGGGCCGACTTGCCCACCGCTCCGGCGAACAGGCCCAGGGCCACCCAGGTCAGGGCCGACACTCCCAGGAAGCCGGCGTGCTCCAGCTTCTCGATGCTCTCGGCGGCAAAGACCTCCTGGTAGGAGAACGCCCCCACGAGGGCCCCCACGACCAGGATGGCAATGAGGAACCCCAGATCGCCGATGCGGGTGGTGATGAAGGCTTTCTTGGCCGCGGCCGCAGCGGAGGGCCGCTGGTACCAGAATCCGATGAGGAGGTAGGAGCACACCCCGACCAGCTCCCAGAAGACGAAGAGCAGAATCAGGTTATCAGCCAGCACCAGCCCCAGCATGGAGGCTGTGAACAGCGACATGTAGGCGAAGTAGCGCGCGAAACCGGAGTCGTCCGCCATGTACCCGTGGGAGTAGATCTGCACCAGCAGGCTGACGGACGTCACCACCACCAGCATGACCGCGGTGAGGGAGTCCAGGGTCACGCCCACGCTGATCTCCAGCGGGCCGACCGCCAGCCACGGGATAGCCGGGACCGCGATCACGTGGCCCGGCGCGGCCACCACGCTGAAGAAGGCCCACACGGACAGCAGGAAGGACCCGCCGATGGCCCCCACCGTCAGCGCCCCCGAGAGCCGCGGCCGGTCCATGGTGCCGAAGGCGATGAACCCGAACGAGAGCAGCGGAAGGAAGAAGATCAGCCACAGGGGGCTCAGGGAGAAGACCCCGAAGATGAGCCACACGCCCTCGATTGTCATGGAGCAGACCCCTTCAGGCGTGGCCAGAGTGTCAGGGCCGTATCGGCCAGGAGCCAGCGCCGGTCGTCGTCAGTGAGGAACGGCAGAGCGCGGCAGCCCATCGCGACCATGTCCGCGTAGCTGCCTTCCTGGGAGACCGGGAAGTTGGAGCCCCACATCAGCCGCCGGGGGCCGTAGCGGTCCACGATGCGCCGGAACAGGTCGATCCCCTGCTCCCCCAGCGGGCCATCCAGGGGCGCCAGGTTCGCCGTCGAGAACTTGAGGTAGAGGTTGGGAAGCTCTGCCAGGTCCAGCAGCTCCTGCGTCGCCGCCAGGGGAAGCCCGGCCGCCGTTTCCCAGGCCGCCAGGTGGTCCAGGGCCACGGGCACCTCCGGGAAGCGCGTCGCCGTTGCCCGCAGCTTCCCCAGGCGCTCCTCGCGCATCAGGACGCAGATGGGGATCCCCAGGGCCCTGGCTCGCTCCCAGAGGGGATAGGTCTGCGGGTCGTCCAGCCAGTCGGCCGGCTGGTTGGCGAACAGCCTGAGCCCCTGCATCCCCCGTTCCTCGATCCAGTAGGACAAGCGGTCCGGGGCATCCGCCGCGAGGGGGTCCACACCGCAAATGCCCACGCACCGGTCCGCGTAGCGCGCCGCGCTGTCGGCGTGGTATGCGTTATCATAGGCATAGCCTGAGAACGGTTGGGCCAGGATGACCCGGTCCACCCCCGCGCCGTCCAGCAAGCGGAGCAACTGCTCCACGGAGACCGCCGCCTCTGCATACCAGCGGCGCGGCCCGCTGGGCGTCAGCGGATAGCGCTGCTGGTCCGCGGCGATCACGTGGACGTGCGTATCAACGATCACGCTTCCCCACCTTTTCCGCGGCTACTGGTCTGTCAATCCTGCTATGATGGGTTTCACTCCGCCGCCCTGAAGGGCGGGCCCGCCGTTCACGGCGGCAGTCGCACCCATCAGTTTCTGCCTGACAGAACACTACCCCAGCTTGCGGAGCACTTCCTCGGCAACGTGCTTCTTGCTCTTGGGCACCATGATACGCCGGGGCGCGCCTTCCCCGACCCCGACCCAGTTGGGCGTATCGGGGACGATCATCGCGGTAACCCCTTCCATATCGAAAAGCTCTTTCCAGATCTCGGCCACCATCAGGCTGGGCGCTTTCGCAATCTCGGTCCACATCGCGCGTATGCCTCGTGTAGTGTTCTGCTGTCAGCCTTGTGCCCGGTCATCCGTGCATTGATGGATGCCGGCCTGAAGGCCGGGCCTTCTGGGGGTGTTCCCGGCCCGCCGTTCACGGCGGCAGTCTTCCCCATCAGGTCATGCCTGACGAGGCACTGGCTCGGTCTACCACTTCAGCCGGTTCAGTTCTCCGACGTTAATGGTCTCCCGCGAGCGGAAGATAGCGATCATCAGGGCCAGGCCCACGGCGGCCTCAGCCGCCGCCACCGTGATAATGAAAATGGCGAAGATCTGTCCATTATAAGTTGCGACCGGGGCAACGAAATGATTAAAGCTGATAAGCGCCAGGATGACCGAGTTGAACATCAGCTCGATGGACATGAGAATGGCGACGGCGTTCCGGCGCGTGACCACACCATACAGGCCCACGCAGAAGAGGAAGACCGACAGGAAGAGGTAGTGGGACAGCCCTGGGACCAACGCAGTGGCGCTCATGGGTCTCCTAGTCCTTTGCCAGCACGATGGCGCCGATCATGGCAACCAGCAGCAGAATGGATGCGACCTCAAAGGGCAGCACATACACGGTGAACAGGGCATCATACAGGTCCGCCGAGGTCGGGACCTGCGCTTGGGACAGCAGCCCCCACTGCGTGCTCAGCAGCACCGAAGTCATGACCACGAAGGTGGACAGGGCCACCAGGAGCGCGGCGCCTTGCATCCGGTTGGGCAGGTTGCCCTGAGTCATGGCGTTTCGGGTCATCATAATGGCAAAGATCATGAGCACGGCAATGGCCCCGGCGTAGATGAGGACCTGTACCCCGGCCAGGAACTCGGCGTTGAGGGTGATATAGAGCGCCGCCATGCCGAAGAAGGTCAGCACCAGGAACAGCACCGCGTGCAGCAGGTTCCGCAGGGTGACGACCAGCAGGGCGGAGACCGCGGTTACCGCGGCCACCGTGTAAAACGCCAAACTCAGGGCGAGCTCGGTCACAGGTCCACCTCGCATGCAGGGGAGCCGCTTACGCTGGGCGGGAGGGCAACACGTCGGCGGGAAGCACCGACTTCCCGGCCGGTGTCATGCGCCCCTCTGCGAGCAGTCTCCGCGCCAGTGCCTTGTTCGACTCGGTCCACGTGCTGCCCTTCCGCCTCGGAGTAAACCGCTGGGCATATTTCTCGCTATCGAGGGTTTTCATGATGCCATCAATCCAACCGTAGCAAAGCGCGACTTCTACCAGTTGCTGGTAGGTGACGGTTTGCTTGCCGGAGGCCTTCTTGTAAAGGATCAGCCAGATATCTCTGGCCTCCTGGCCGTTGACTGTCAACCACCCGGCAAAGTCGTGCGCGTGCTGCACCGCAAACGTTGTGCCGATTTCCATACTGCTCGCCGCGCTTCAGCTTTCCAGAAGGGTCCGGCGCTCCCAGGGTCTTCAAGTCCGTTCGCCCTGAGCCAGTCGAAGGGTGAACGGACCCGCCCGTTCATGGTTCCCTTCGACTGCGCTCAGGGCAGGCTTCGGCTCACCACGAACGGGCTTGCGCCTGCTTCATGCATAACTGAAAGGCCCTGCCGGCGCTCTGCCTTGACGAAGCTACTTCTGCCCGCCCGTCGGGTCTGGCTTGTCCGGATAGGGCTCCGCCCGGGTCGCCTGGTAGAAGCCCTGCACGTTCTCCCGCGTGGCGAAGCGCTCCTTCAAAGGCGGGCGGTAGTAGGCGCTCAGCAGCGGCCGGTTCGCGATGTCCTCCTTGCGCACGATCAGGTCCGACCGGCGGTAGCTGGACTGCTCGAACCCCACGCCCATGAACAGGGCATCGTAGGGGCAGGCTTCCACGCACAGGCCGCACACCATGCACAGGCCGATGTCGATATCGAAGCGGTCGATGGCGTACTGTCCGCCCGGCAGGGGATGCGTCTCGATGTCGATGCAGCCGTGGGGACAGGCCTTGGCGCAGGTGGCGCAGGCGGTGCAGCGCTCCTCCACCCAGGAGAAGTCGTAGCCGCGGAAGCGGGGCGACAGCGGCACCGGCTCCTCCGGGTACTGCCGGGTGAAGGCCGGGCGCACCAGGTGGCGCAGCGTCACCAGCATCCCTTTGAGTATCCCTAACCCGTACATACTACCGACACCTCCTCCCCTGCGGCCGGTCAGGCCCGCCCGGCGCTCATCGCGGCGCGGGCGTGCAGATCGCGGGCCGTCAGCCCCCGGCTGCCTACCACGTTGGCCCAGCCCACCACCAGCGCGACCGCCAGCGCCAGGTTCACCACCACCAGGAGCGGGAGCGGGATCGGCAGCAGCATCTCTACCGCCGTGATGCCGATATTCACCAGCGCCAGCGGCAGCAGGAACTTCCAGGAAAAGGCCATCAACTGGTCGATGCGGAGGCGGGGCAACGTGGCCCGGGTCCACACGAAGATGGCGAAGAAGAAGTAGGTCTTGCCCAGCATGATGAGCCAGGCCGGCAGCGGCAGGAAGTCCCCGAAGGGCCAGAAGGCCCAGCCGCCAAAGAACAGCACCGACAGCAGGGCGCAGACGCCCAGGATCGACACATATTCAGCCAACTGGAAGACGGCGAACTTGAAGCCGCTGTACTCGGTGTGGTAGCCGGCCACGATCTCCGACTCGCCCTCCATGATGTCGGTGGGCGTGCGGTTCAGTTCGGCCGACGAGGCGATGAAGAACATCACGAAGGCCAGGGGCTGGAGCAAGACCAGCCAGGTGTTCTCCAACTGGAACTGCACGATGTCCGTCAGCCGCAGCGATCCCACCAGCAGGACCACACCCATCAGCGACAGGACCTGCGGGATCTCGTAGCTCACCATCTGCGCCACCGCCCGCATGGCGCCCAGCAGGGAATACTTGTTGTTGGAGGACCAGCCCGCCATGAAGATCGGGATCACGTGCAAGGAAGAAATGGCGAAGACGAACAGCACGCCGATGGAGAGGTCGGCGTACACCATGCCGGGACCGAAGGGGATCACCGCGAACAGCAGCAGGGCCGGGAGCACCCCCAGGAGCGGAGCCAGGTAGTACACCCACCGGTCCACCTCGCGCGGGGTGATAGCTTCCTTGACCAGCAGCTTCAGCGCGTCGGCGAGGGGCTGCAACAGCCCGAAAGGCCCCACCCGGTTGGGACCGTAGCGCACCTGGAAGCGGCCGATGAGCTTGCGCTCGATCCAGACGCAGGTCAACGGCGCCAGGACGCCGATCCCCACGATGATGAGCGTGCCGAACAGCGCCCCTAGCAGGTAGCCCCAGGGGTCCGGCAAGCTGGAGCGGATGGCATTGCCCAAATCGAAGAAGCTGTGGATGTTCCCTGGCATCTCGATCCTTCGCTGCGACGGGCGCACCGGGTGGCCCGTTGAGAATCCACGCCCGGGGCGGACCTAGCGGTCCACATCCCCCATGGTGATATCGACGCTGCCGATGATCACCACCAGGTCGGCAATGGTGTGGCCCACGCACATCTCCCGGAGCACCGTCAGGTTGATGAAGGAGGGCGCCCGCACGTGGAAGCGCCACGGGCTGGACCCGCCGTCGCTCACCAGGTAGAAGCCGAGCATGCCGCGGGGCGACTCCAGGTGCGCATAGGCGTCGCCGGCGGGCGGACGCAGCGCCAGCGGGACCGACGTCTTGAAGGGGCCCGCCGGCAGCCCGTCCAGGGCCTGGAGCACGATCATGACACTCTCGCGCATCTCCTGCAAGCGGACCCAGAAGCGGTCGAAGCAGTCGCCCGGCCCCACGCCGACGGGCACCTGGAAATCGAACTGGTCGTAGGGCAGGGTCTCCGGGTCTTCCTTGCGCAGATCGAAGGCCACGCCGCTGCCCCGCAGCATCGGGCCGCTCTGGGAGGCATTGATCGCCAGGTCCCGGGGCAGGATGCCCACGTTACGGGTCCGGATCTGGAGGATTTCGTTCTCCAGCAGGAGCTCCTCGTACTCGTCGATATACTTGGGCATGTCCTGCATGAACTGGCGGCACTTCGGGAAGAAGTCCGGGGGCAGGTCCTGGGACACGCCGCCGGGGCGCATGTAGTTGTAGGTCAGCCGGGCGCCGCACACCAGCTCGAAGAGATCGATGATCTTCTCCCGCTCCCGCAGGAAGTACATCAGCGGGCCGCCCCAGGCGCCCAGGTCCTGGAGGAAGGTGCCCAGCGCGAAGCAGTGGCTCGCCAGGCGCTGCAACTCGTTCATGATGACCCGGATGTACCCGCCCCGCGGGGGCACAGCAATGCCGGCCAGCTTCTCGATAGCCAGGCAGGTGCCCAGGTTGTTGGACATGGAGGCCAGGTAGTCCATCCGGTCGGTGATGGGGATGGTCTGGATGTAGGTGCGCTCTTCCTCCAGCTTCTCCTTGCTGCGGTGCAGGTAGCCGAACACCGGTTCCAGGTCGAGCATCCGCTCGCCGTCCATGAGCAATCGCACCCGGAGCACGCCGTGGGTGCTGGGGTGCTGCGGCCCGACGTTCACGATGAAGGTATCGGACTTGATGGCAGGATGCTGCATGGTCCTCTCCAGCCAGTACCCCAAGCACGGCTGAGCCTCCGAGCCGCGCGGGCTGGGGCCCTTGCCCCGGTGCTAGCCCGGCAACGGGATCTGCCGGTGGTCGAAATCCAGGAAATCCTTGCGCAGCGGCCAGCCGGGGAAGTCATCCCACAGGAAGATGCGCCGCAGGGTGGGGTGTCCCTCAAAGCGGATGCCGAACAGGTCGTACACCTCGGATTCCTGGAAGTCCGCGCCTTTGAACACCTCGTACAGGGACGGCGCCACCGGGTCGGTCCGGCTGTACACCCTGGCCTTCACCGTTGCCCGGCGCCGGCCGGACAGCGAGAGCAGGGTGTAGACCAGCTCGAAGTAGTCGATATAGTCGGCAGCCGTCACCATCTCCAGGAAGTCGAAGGTCCACTCCGGCGCTTCCTTCAGGTAGCGGATAACGTCCTGTATCTGGTCCTTGTCCACCCAGACCGCGCCGGTATCGGCCTCGACGATGGCTGCGCCGAAGTGCGGGCGCAGCGCCTCCGCCAGTTCGGTTCCGCTGACTGCGGTGACCGCCATCAGGTCGTCCTCCTCAGCCGCGTGCTGCGGCCGGATGATCAGGCGCACCGGCCGCAGGGGCGTGGCCCGCCATCCCCGGCCCGGAGCACAGGTATCAGACCGCCTTGGGCTGGGTGTGGCGCATGACCTCGATCTTGCGCTGGAGGCGCAGCAGGCCGCTCAGCAGCGCCTCGGGCCGCGGCGGGCAGCCAGGCACGTACACATCCACCGGGACGATGAGGTTCACGCCGGGGACGCAGCTATAGCTGTCGGCGTAGGTGCCGCCGCTGGTAGCGCACACCCCCATGGAGATGACCCACTTGGGCTCGGCCATCTGGTCGTAGATGCGGCGCAGGGGCACGGCCATCTTCCAGGTCAGGGTCCCGGCCACGATCATCAGGTCGGCCTGGCGGGGCGAGGCCCGAAAGACCTCGCTGCCGAAGCGGGAGATGTCGAAGCGGGACGTGGTGGTCGAGATCATCTCGATGGAGCAGCAGGCCAGGCCGAACATGGCCGGCCACAGGGAGGACTTGCGCGCCCACGCCAACACCCCATCCAGGGAGGTGAGGATCAGGTTCTGCTGAAGGTTGTCCGGAACGGTGAGCGCGTCCTCGTCAATATCCTGATGGGGCTCCTTCGAGCGGGCCATCAGGGACATGACCTCCCGGCCCTCTTTGCGGTCTTCTTCCCTCCCGATCTGGAGGAAGGGGGAATGCTGCTGGTAGCGCTCCATAGGAGGAACCCTCCTTACACCCATTCCAGGGCGCGCTTGCGCCACGCGTAGACCAGCCCAACAACCAGGATGGCGATGAAGATCGCCATCTCCACCAAGCCAAAGAGGGCGAGCTGCTGGTACTTGACCGCCCACGGGAAGAGGAACACCGCTTCCACATCGAAGAGCACGAAGAGGAGGGCATAGTAGTAGTAGCGGAAGTTGAACTGGATCCACGAGCTCCCGATGGTGGTCACGCCGCACTCGTAGGTATCTTCTTTGGCACGGCTGGGGTTATTGGGGCGCAGTCCCATAACCTGCAAGAGCAACGACTGGATGACCCCTCCCAGCGGGAAGAGGAGCGCGCCCACCAGGAGGATGGCGATATACCCATAGCTCGCGAGGACCGCGCTTATGCCGGACTGCTCCAAGGGTAGCCCCTCCCCCAGGTACAACACTGCTCAGCAAAGAAAGAAAAACTTCGTTTATTGTCGCACCCGCTCGTCCTAGAGAGTATACCATAGCCCCCCCAGGCAGGCAAGTGAAAATTGCTACAAGATAGGCATGGGAGGGCGGCCCGGCGTGCTCCGACGGCCGTGGCCCGATGAGGTCGGCAGGTGATTTGCGGTTCTCGCGGCGCTTCGCTATAATGGTGTTGTACGGCTGGCGCCCGTAGCTCAACGGACAGAGCACGTGGCTTCGGACCACGGGGTTGGGGGTTCGAGTCCCTCCGGGCGCGCCACAGGACATATGGGGATGTTTGGCTGGGTGGTGGACGGCTCGTCACCGAAGGGTGCGAGCCGTTTGCTTTTGGCTGTCCGCGCTATCGTCGTGGCGGTGGCGGTTACCATCAGCGCCCGGGGGGCTACGCGCTGACCGAGTTTTACCTCCTGGGCCCCGACGGACTGGCCGAGCGCTATCCCGGGGAGGCACGGGTGGGGCAGGCGGTTGCGGTCACCGTGGGGATCGCCAACCAGGAGCGAGCAGCAGGGATCTACCGGGTGGAAGTGCGCATCGAGGAGCAGCAGGTCGGAAGCGCCGGCCCTATTACCCTGGGCGTGCAGGAGGTCTGGGAGCAGGCCGTTTCCTTTACACCGTCCCAGGCGGGACCGCACCAGGAGGTCCGATTTCTTCTCTTCCGTGAGGGGTATTCCCAGCCCTATCGCAGCCTGCGGCTCTGGCTGGACATCCAGTGACCAACCCTAGTGCATAATCAGGGGAGGTCATAGGGAATCGGGCAACCGGTAGGGGCGCATGGCCTTGCGCCCCTACCGGTTGCCCATGCCAAACAC
>JACQUQ010000207.1 GCA_016210175.1 Chloroflexota bacterium
CGCCCGATTCCCTATGACCTCCCCTGATTATGCACTAGCTCACGGGGCTATGGATTCTTCGGCCTCCGGCCTCAGAATGACAAAATGAGCGCCCGGCCTATTTCCAGTTTGCAAACACGCCCTAGCGGAACGTTGCCAGGAAGGGATCGGCCCAGGCTGCTGCGGCGGCGTATCTGCGGGCACACGCGGCCCTGGGATGGCCGCGCCGGCGCGGTCCGGCTTGACATGGCCCTCCCATCCGCTACACTTGCTGGCAACAGGCTCCGACGCTGGCGGGGATGCAGCACGAGCGAGAACCAGCCGGGGCGTTCTGCGGAGGGTAGGCGTATGGCAGGGCCGCTGACCGGGATACGGGTGCTGGACTTTACCTGGGCGCTGGCAGGCCCCTACGGGAGCATGATCCTGACCGACCTGGGGGCGGAGGTCCTCAAGGTGGAGCGCGTGGGCCAGTCCGAGGAAGAGCGCGGGCCGGGCCCTTACGTCCAGGACTTCAGCACCTACTTTTTCTCTATCAACCGGGGCAAGCAGAGCATTGCCATCGATCTCAAGTCCCCCCAGGGCCGGGAAGCCATCTACGCCATGGTGCGCCGGGTGGACGTGGTCATCGAGAACTTCACGCCCGGCACCATGGACCGCCTGGGCCTGGGCTATGAAACGCTCCGGCAGATCAATCCCGGCCTGGTGTACGCCTCCTGCTCCGGGTTCGGCCAGTGGGGACCCTACGCCCAGAAGGGGGCCTTTGACGTTATCGTGCAGGCGATGGGCGGGCTGATGAGCATCACCGGGGAGCCCGGCGGGCCGCCCCTGCGGGCCGGGGCCTCGGTGGGCGACATCCTGGGTGGTACCTTCACCGCCCTGGGCGTGCTGGCGGCGCTGGTGGAGCGCGCCCGCAGCGGCCAGGGGCAGTACCTGGACGCCAGCATGCTGGAGGCCCAGGTCGCCCTGCTGGAAAACGCGGTGGTGCGCCACAGCGCCACGGGCGCGGTCCCCGGCCCTATCGGCACCCGCCATCCCCTCATTACCCCCTTCCAGGCGTTCCCCACCGCCGATGGCTACATCGTGGTGGCGGGCGTGCGGGACTGGGTCCACTTCTGCACGGTCCTGGGCCGGGACGACCTGGCCTTCGATGAGCGCTTCCAGACCAACCCCTTGCGGACCCAGCACCACGCCGCCCTGGAGCCTGAACTCACCACGACCTTCCGCACCAAGACGACCCAGGAGTGGATCGCGCTGCTGGAGAGCACCGGTGCGGCGCTCACCGGGCCGGTCAACACCGTGGATAAGCTTTTTGCCGACCCCCACCTGAAGGAGCGCGGGACCATCGTGGAGCTGCCCCTGCCTGGCGACCGGGAAGGGATGCTGAAGGTGTCGAACCACCCCGTCAAGTACTCCCGGACCCCGACCCAGGTGGACCGCCCGGCCCCGGAATTAGGCGAGCACACCGAGCGCATCCTGCGGGAGGTGGCGGGCCTCTCCGATGAGGCCATCGCCGAACTGGAACGGCAGGGGACCATTGAACAGCACCGGTCGGGCAAGGAGCGCCGCCGCGGGGGACAGTCGGTCTTCGGGTAAGATGCGGTGGCCCTCACTCCACGGCCCCCTCTCCCTCTGGGAGAGGGTCGGGGTGAGGGGTTCCCGATACGTCTTCGAGCCAAAGGAGAGTCGCTCATGACGGTACGGGACTTGGTCGGCTACGGCGGGAACCCGCCGCGGGTGGCATGGCCCAACGGCGCTCGCCTCGCCGTCTCCCTGGTGCTCAACTACGAGGAGGGGGCCGAGCGCTCCATCCTGGACGGCGATCCCGACCACGAAGTGGTGAGCGAGGTGCCGTCCCCGGTGCCGACGGGCCAGCGAGACCTCGCGGTGGAGTCCATGTACGAGTACGGCAGCCGGGCGGGGGTCTGGCGGGTGCTCTCCTTGGCGGACCGCTACCAGGCGCCCCTTACCTTCTACCTCAGCGCCCTGGCCCTGGAGCGCAACCCGGCCCTGGCCGGGGTCATCGCCGCCCGCGACGATGAGGTGTGCGGCCACGGCTACCGCTGGGAGGAATACTACCGCATGGACCGGGAGACGGAGCGGGAGGCCATCGCCCGTGCCGTGGCGTCCATCGAGCGCACGACGGGCCGCCGTCCCAGGGGTTGGTACGTGCGCTACGGTCCCAGCGAGCACACGCGTGCGTTGCTGGCCGAGGAGGGTGGCTTCGAGTACGACAGCAACGCCTATAATGACGACCTGCCGTACTACGTCACGGTGCAGGGGCGGCCCTGGCTGGTCGTGCCCTACTCCCTCCACACCAATGACACCCGCTTCTGGCGGGGCGGGCTGGTGAGCGCCGGGGACTTCTACGAGTGCCTGCGGGACAGCTTCGACTTCCTGTACGCCGAGGGCGCAGCCAGCCCCAAGATGCTGTCCATCGGTCTGCACTGCCGCATCGTGGGCCGCCCCGACCGGGCGCTGGCCCTCGAAAAGTTCCTGCGTCACGCCCGCAGCTTCCCCGCCGTGTGGTTTGCCCGGCGCATCGACATCGCCCGCTGGTGGCGGGAGCACTACCCGCCGCCGGCGCCGGGGCACTGAAACCAGCAGCGGACGTCGCCCTCGCCGAACGTTGCCCTGCGTTTCCTCCTGCCTTGAAAATAGCCCGCTCGCCCTTCGGCAACTCAGGGCGAGCGGTTCTTTCAGGCTCGGTGGTGCTCGCCAGGGCATGACCACGGTGGTGAAGCGCAACCGCCCGCCCCGATGGGAGCGGGCGGCCGGGGAAACGGATGCCGTGGGTCAGCTTGCTATCCGCTGCATCCGGATCTCCTTCTGCGGGATGGCAACCTTGTGTTGCTCCAGCAGCTTCTCCAACTCCCACACGTCGTCCTGCTCCTTGAAGGCCATCTCCTCGAAGAACAGGCGCAGCGGCACGTTGTCCGCCATGGCGTTCGCCAACTCCGTATACAGGCGCAGCGCCTCCCGCTCCACCTCCAGGTCGTGCTGGAGCATCTCGGCCAGGTCCGTGGTCTGGCGGATGGTGGCCGGCTCCACCGTGGGCGTGCCGCCCAACGCCACGATGCGCTCCCCCAACTGTTGCGCGTGCTTGCGGTTCCCCTCACTCTCCCTGATAAAGAAGTCGTGGTACACGGCACGGGAGAGGCCCTGCACCAGGTAGCTTTGTTGCAGATACTGGATCATCAGCGCGTACTCCAGGGAAAGGCCCTGGTTCATTTGCCGGATCAACGCATCCCGTTCCATTTCCTCCCCTCCTCCGCTCGATCCGTGACCGCACATCAGCGCGTGACTGTTACGATCTCACCGTATCAGGGATGGATCTCCACGGTCAAGTAGGTTGGAACTACTGCAACCCATTGGTCATTCTTGCGAGCACATCGCACGGCCCCCTCCCCATGCACAGGAGGAGTGGGTGGCCTCCCCTTCGGCGGAGAGAGGACCACGCGCGTAGCACCCTGTCAGGACCAGCGCCCGATACCGCAGCGTGAAAGGGGGTGCAGAGGGCCGACAGGGCCCTGCCCATATTTCACGCATCTCGAAGCGCAGAGCGTCAGGATGTGTTGACAACTTTTCTGAGAAAGGATACCCTCTATCATGGCATCGGCGAGAGATATGCTCTGGTATGTGTACCCATAGCACGACGGCGTTGGCGCACATGCCCCGATACCGTGGGGGAAGGTGACGCATCGTCTGGATGAGCACGTGGAGGGCGCACGGCCAGACCGGTACCAGGCCGGGCGCTCCCACAAGCAAGGAGAAGCGTAGGGGATGAAGGAACGGGCAGAGGGTCAGCGCACCGAGACGAGCGGGCCGCAGAGCCGGGTCGAGGTCTTCCTCCACCCGCGCCATCAGAGCGGGTGGGAGGTGGCAGTCCGCCTCGAAGCGTGGAGTGCGACGTTGGGATGGTATCCCCAGAAGACCCTGGTGCTGGAACCGGACCAGGTCGGCCAGCTACGCCGCCTGCTCGCCGCGGCCGAGGCTCAGCTCCGCAGCGTTGCCCAGGGACCGCGCGACGCCGAGGGTGCCGAGGTCATTCCTTTTCCGCAGGTACGGCCCTCGTGAGCGGGAGGGGACCCTCCCGCCCTGGCGCTCGACCTCCGGGGCCGCCCCGAACAGGTAGCAGGTGGACTTTGTGCTCCGTTACCGACGAGGTACCGGCTGGAAGGGCGGGTTGCACCCCCGCCCCGACCAGCCGGTCATGCTCCTGTGACCGCGTGCTTAGCGCAAGCCCATGCGCCGCTGGGCCATCTCCTCGAGCCGCCGGACGCGCTCGGCAATGGGCGGGTGGGTGCTGAACAGCCGGGCCATGGTCTGGCCGCGCAGCGGGTTGACCAGGAACAGGTGCGCCGTCGCCGGGTTGACCTCCATGGGCGGCGCTGCCTGCGCGGCCCGCTCGATCTTCTCCAGGGCACGGGCCAGCACCAGCGGGTTGTGGATAATCTCGGCGCCGGTCGCATCGGCCCCGTACTCGCGGGCGCGGGACACGGCCAACTGGATCAGCATGGCAGCGATGGGGGCCAGGATGATCATCAACAGGCTGCCGAGCAGGTCGGCGATGCCGCCGCCTTCCTCATCGCTGCGCCGACCGAAGCCGCCGAAGATCAGCGCCCACTGCGCCATGTTCGCCAGCATCGTGACCGCGCCGGCGATGGTGGCGGCGATGCTGCTCACCAGAATGTCCCGGTTCTTGACGTGGCCCAACTCATGGGCCAGCACGCCGCGCAGTTCGTCGTAGTCCAGCACCCGCAGGATCCCGGTGGTCACGGCTACCGCGGCATGCTGCGGGTCGCGGCCGGTGGCGAAGGCGTTAGGCTGCCAGCTCTCGATAAGGTGCACGCGGGGCTTGGGCAGACGGGCAGCGCGGGCGATGTCCTCCACCATCCGGTGCAGTTCCGGCGCATCCTCCTCGGAGACCTCCCGCGCGCCGCTCATCGCCAAGGCCATGCGATCACTGAACCAGTAGGCGCCGAAGTTCATGGCGATTGCCAAGAATAAGGCGATCATCATGCCGCCGGTGCCGCCGATAGCGCGGCCGACCAAGACGAAGAGGACCGTCAGCGACGCCAGCAAGAGCGTTGTTTTGATGGTCTTGTCCATCCGCTTTGCCTCCCTTCAAGCCCGTACCAGGTTTCCACACGCGTCTGAGACACCGACACACGCCCCCGCGTGCCGCCCGCGACGGGGGGCTCCCCCCACTGCTGATCGTCGCACCCTCCGAGCAGGAGGCGCAAGGGGCGCGAGCCAGAGCAGCCAGCGACCAAAAAAGGCGAGACGCACGGCACGAACGTGTCGCGTGGTCTCGCCTCTCGCTCAGAGCTTCGGCCAACCGAGGGCGCCCCGAGCGCCCCGTGTTGACGATTGACCGCTCTGGCGCTCCCTCCTGTCCCCGGCCGTGAGGCCCGACGGCTCGAATGGATACGCCAGTGGCTACTCCCCACCGTACCTTGTATCTTACCACAAAGCGACGGCGTGCCTCAAGTCCTGCGGTCGGGGCACGCCGGCCCGTCAACAGTGCGACCTGCGACGGCAGCCACCCATGCCTCTACCTACCCTACTGGGCCATCTGCACCGCGATCTTCAGCGGCTTGGCGGCCTCCGCCTTGGGCACGCGCAGCGTCAGGATACCGTGAGCGAACTGCGCCTCGGCATGGTCCATGTCCCAGGCGCCGGGCAGGGTCAACGACCGGCTGAAGTCCCCATGGCCCAGTTCATGGTGCAGCCAGTGGTACTCCTGGCCCTGCTGCCCTTCGGCCGGGTTGGGGATGTGCGCCCGGATGGTCAGCGTGCCCTGCTCAAAGGTAATGTTGACCTGGTCTGGGGTCGCACCCGGCACCATGGCCCGCACGAAGAGGGCCTCGGGGGTCTCATAGGCGTCGACGGGCAGGGGCCGGACGACCTCCCCGTCGCCACCATTGCCGGACCACAGGGGCGAGCGCCGGAAGGTCTCTTCCAGCACGCGGTCCATGACGTTCCTCATGGCATTGAACTCAGCAAAGGGATCCCATCGGGTGATGCTCATCGTAACCTCCTCCGCAACGTCTCCTGGGTGGCTGCCTTCCGTCTTGCTCCGATCGGAACTATAGCACTTGACACAAATCATGTCAAGATATATAGTGCGCTTAGGCCCAAGTGATATGCACGAAGCGACGAGCATACGTGCGCCAAGTCTTATGCCTTTCTTACGGACGTGGGAACGGCCTGCTCCCCGGCCCCTTTCCCGGTCCCCGGCACCGGGAAAGCAAGCCCCCGCCCGTCGGGGCCTGCGCTCCCGACCGGTGGAGAACGGCGGCCGCGGTGACCGTGCAGCGAGCGGAAAGGACGTTGGGATGAATCGATCCGAAGGGGTGTACATTATCAGTGTCGCCGCCCGGCTACTGAACCTGCACCCGCAGACGCTCCGCAAGTATGAGCGGGCCGGATTTATTACCCCGGCGCGGACCATCGGCATGCTGCGGCTCTACTCCGCAGAAGACATCGCCCGCTTACGGTTGATCAAATACCTGGTGGAAGACCTGGGGCTGAACCTGGCAGGGGTACAGTTCGTGCTGAACCTTGCGTCTGGCCTGGTGGCACTTGACCAACTGTTGAGCACGGCCAGGAACGACCGGGAAGCGCACCAGCGGGCGCAAGCCGCCGTCGGGGAACTCTTGGAAGAGCTTGGGCTGCGACAACGGCACCCTTCGGGCTAGCACGAGGAAGGAAGGAACAGCTATGGCAAAGGTCATCGGCATCGACCTGGGGACCACCAACAGTTGTGTGGCCGTGATGGAAGGGGGCGAACCCACCGTCATCCCCAACTCTGAGGGGGGACGCATCACCC
>JACQUQ010000208.1 GCA_016210175.1 Chloroflexota bacterium
CCGCACCATACCCCTTCCCTTCCCTCAGTCCTGACTCAGGCTACGGCCACCAGGTTGAAGAGGTTCAGCGCGAACAGGCCCACCAGCAGCCCGAACACCACGAGGGGCCGGGTGACCGGCGGGAACCAGTTCTCAAAGCCAATAATCCCCAGCAGGGCCAGGGGAGCAAGGAACGGATAGAGCACGCCCGGCCCCGGCGCCGCCCCGCGTACTACGACGGTGAGCGCCCCCAGCAGCGCCAGCCCGGCGGCCACATACATCACCCCAATGGCGGCCCGTTCCGCTTCCTCCAGCCCGGCGCCACCCCAGGCAACGCGCAGCGCGTAGACGGCCGCACCCAGCGCGCCCATCACGCTCACCAGGGCCAGCGTCGCGAGCGCCGGCATCCCGTGGGGCAGCAACTGCCAGCCCGCGGGGAGCCAGAACGCGCCGAACCCGGCGCCCAGCGCCGCCGCAAGCTCCAGCGCGCCCGCGGGTGCGCTGTCGGTCCCCTGGGGGAGGATGCGCCCCGCCCCCAGCCAGCCGACCGCCAGCAGGACCGCTGCCGCCACGACCACCGCGGCAGCGCCCGCCATCAGCGTGCCCCTGCCGGCCGCGGTCAGGAGCCCCCGGCCACGCAGCCCCGCCATACGTCCCACCGCCAGCAGTCCCGCCGGGATCAGCGCCAGCGCCGCCAGCGCGCCCGGCGCCGCGGCCAGCACGATACCGGTCCAGAACCCCACATCGAGGAGCTTTCCCCGGCTCCAGAGGTCCCCCGGCTCGGCGCGCGGGGACCCCTGCGCTCCGGTCAGAGCGGGTGGCGGCGGCTGCCACGCGCCACCTCCCGCCGCCGGCCCTCGCTGGAGCACGGCCGTGCGCGCCATGCGCACCAGGCCCAGCAGCACCATCCCAAACGCTGCCTCGGCTACCCCCAGGAGCACGTTCGACGAGAGGGCCGCAACGTGTCCCGGCAGGACCGCCAGCGCCGCGCTGGTGGCCAGGGCCATCAGCTCACACTCGGGGAGCGCGGTCCGCACCACGCTGTAGGCTATCCAGAGGGCAACCGCGCCCATGCCGAGCGCGCCCACCTGGAGCGCCAGGCCCGACGCATCCTGGACCGCCGGCGCATGGTAGGCGACGCCCAGGGAGAGGAACGTGAAGATCACCAGGGGAAACCCCAGGCGTTCCACGAGGGTGAAAGCCGCAGCCCAGATCATCCGGTACCACCTTACTGTCCGGGGCATTCCTCTCCTGCGGCACGGACGAGAACGCAGGTCTGCCACCACCCCGGCAAGTTCAGTATAGGACGCCGCGGGGGAGAACCGCAACGCACGGCCTGACTGGGCTGTTCGTCCTTTCGGGGAAAAGAGGGAGGGGGGCGGTGATGGAGGCGCGTGGGGTTCCCTGGGTGCCGTGGGACCTTCTTCCGGGTGGGGAGCAAACCCACCATGTGGCGCAGCCTACGACAGGCGGCGCGTACCACCCCACTACCTCCGCGCGGTACAGCGACGCTCCCCGGCGCTCATCCCACAGTTTCGGCAGATACCAACCCTCCCCGTATTACTTTGTGTCATGCATATCGTTTAACTCCAGATAGTAGCCACGGTAGAGCGAAGGCTTTTTACTCCCATAGAGAGGAGAGGTCCATGCCGGAAGAGATGCTGACCCTGGATGAAGTAAGTCGCATGCTAAAGATGAGCAAGGCCACCGTGCAGCGCTGGTGCCGTGACCGCCGCCTCCCTGCGGCCAAGATCGGAAAAGAGTACCGCATCCGCCGCGAAGATCTGGACCGCTGGTATGCCGAGAAGCTGGCAGCAGGCGAGCGAGGGCAGCCGCCCCAAGCTGCCTGAGCACCGCCGCCGGCCATCCCGCCCATCTCCTGGGTATCTGCCGGGCCGATGGACGTACGCCTAGCCGGAGCGCTCCTGCCCGGAGCCGGTACCCGGCTGGTCCCTCTATGGCTGGGGAAAGGCTCCCACCGGTAGCCGGGGGATGGGCGGTAGCGCGCCGGCGCGACGCGGTACCCGCCCGCAGCACCGACGCGCTACCCCAGGCGCACGGCACCGGCATCTTTCCCTGCCGTACCGGTGCCACGTTCCGCTTCCGGATGGCGGAACCGGCGCATCCGACCAGGCCAAGGGGGCCAGTTCGTTGGTGGTGAAGCGGGTGGGTCCGAAAATGACAAGGCCCCAACTGGTACGTCACGTAACGTGCGTCATCGTCGACCGTTACCATAAGTGATAGGCGTTTCTGAGCACCGTATGCAGAGGCCGATGGGTGGCGCCGGTGCTTTCGCCGGCCCCAGCGTGCAGCAGGTCGCTTCCTTGACGTGTTGGGAGGGCGGGGGGTAGAATGAGAGGAGCAGGGGGGCCTGGCAAAGGAGGCGTCACCCGTGAGGATCACCAGGGTCAACGGTCCGTGAGCAACGCACCAGGTCACAAGTATGTGCCTGGTGCAATTTTTCGCCCCCAGGTGTGCTGTGGTAAGTTCAGGGTCCCGCAAGGGCCAGGGAGGACAAGCGGATGCAATCGAGTCTCATCGGCAAGGTCGAGAAGGCGCACCGCTACGCCCAGGAGCGCGACCGCATTAGCTTCATCGCGTTCGAGGTCCGGTTCCAGGGCGAGAACGATAACCATACCATTGCCTACCGTGAGGGGAAGCTCTCCTGTGATTGCGATTTCTACCACGGCCACGGCCTGTGCAGCCATACCATGGCGATGGAAAAGGTCCTGGACGGGATGCTGCCGAAGGTAGCCCTCTCCGGCCAGCGGGTCTGACCTCCGGCCACTAGATAGCCTCCACCCGACGCGTCGTGACCGTGTGGCGTACCGCCCAGTCCGGCGCGTTGGCGCGCAACTGCCAGAACCACCGCCTCCCCCTCAACGCTTTTCACACCCCCCTTTGCGCACCCATCAGCAGCTATAGTCACCTGCCCACCGGCGGGCTATAATGGGGCGAACATCTCGCTCATCCGCAAGGAGGCCCCCGTGCCCACGATCCGCGAGCAGCTTGACCCGCTCTTTCGGCCCCGCTCCGTTGCCATTATCGGGGCGACCAGTGACCTGCGGCGCTGGGGCGGATGGGTCGTGGACCGCCCCAAGCGCACCGGCTACGTTGGTCGCCTGTATCCGGTCCACCCGCGGGAGCGCGAGATCCAGGGGCTTCCGGCCTATCCCACGGTCGGCGCCATCCCCGATGACATCGATCTGGCGCTCATCGTGGTCCGCGCGCACCTGGTGCCGGGCATCATGGCGGAGTGTGTTGCCAAGGGCGTGAAGACGGCCATCGTCATCTCGGCAGGGTTCGCTGAGGTCGGCGAGGAGGGCCGCGTCTTGCAAGAGCGCACGCTGGCCGCGGCCCGCGCCGGCGGCCTGCGCTTCGTCGGCCCCAACTGCCAGGGCATCTACACCGCCGCCGCAGCGTTCAACATCATGTGGCCCACCGCGCCCCAGCCCGGCGGCGTTGCCATTATCTCCCAAAGCGGGTCCTTCGCCGCGGGGCTGGGCTCTCAACTGCTGGCGCGCGGCCTTGGGGTGAGCGTCTGCCTCTCCATCGGCAACCAGGCCGACCTGACCATGGCCGACTACCTGGAGTACCTGGCCGAGGACGACCGGACGCGGGCCATGTGCCTGTACATCGAGGGCTTCCAGGAGGGCCGCCGCTTCTACGAGACGGCCAAAGCCCTGGCCCCGCGCAAGCCCATCCTGCTCTTCAAGCCGGGGCGCACGCCCACAGGGGCCCGTAGCGCGCAGGGCCACACGGCATCCCTGGCAACCCCGGACCTCCTGGTAGACGCCCTGTGTCGCCAGGCGGGGCTGCTGCGTGCCCTGGAGAGCGACCATCTGCTGGACATGGCCGACGCGGTGGCCGCGGCCGGGCCGGCGCCGGGACGCCGCATCGCGGTGGTGCACAACGCCGGCGCGCAGTGCGTCATCATCTCCGAGGCCTGCGATGCCCTGGGCCTGGAGCTGCCCTTGTTCGACGCGGCGACCCAGGCCCACCTCCAGGCGCTGTTGCCGCACTACGCGTCTGTCGCCCGCAATCCGGTGGACCTGGGCGGCCCCGGCCCGGACCCGGTGATGCACACCGAAGTGCTGGAGACCATCGCCGCCCTGGAGGACATCGACGGCATCATTGCTGCGCCCCTGAGCGTGAGCAGCAACGGGGATACCTTCTCGGAGCGGGACCAGGACCCGCTGGAGCGGGTCACGAGCCTCCCCAAGCGCTATGGCAAGCCCATGGTGCTGAGCGGGTTCCGGGGGGCCCCCTCCGATGACCCCGTCCTCCGCCGCTACCGGGAGGCGGGCATCCCGGCCTTTTTTGCCGAGGACTGCGCCAGGGCGATGTCTGCGCTGGTGCGCTACGGGGAGGTCCGACGGGGCGAGTGAGGGGCCGCTGTCTGGGGGCTACCCTTTGCGGGCGTGCCGGTCAATGGTCATGAGCCAGGCGTCCCGGTACGCGCCCTCATGGAGTTCGTGGCGGGGGAGCAGTTTCACCTTCCGAAAGCCGCACTTCTCGTAGCAGCGGATGGCCCGCGTGTTCCACGCCTGCGGGTCGATGACCACCTGCACGGCGTGGTGTTCCGCGAAGAGGTAACGCAGGAGCGCGGCCAGGGCCTGGGTGCCCAGCCCCTTGTTCCAGAGATCAGGCTCCCCGATGAACATATCCGTGCCGTACACCCCGGTGAGGGACGCAGTCATCTCCAGACCGTACGCGTCGCGGTCGGCTTCGACCAGGGGGTAGTACTGCATGTACCCGATAGCCTGCCCCTGATATTCCAGGATACAGGGCGTCACCTGGTCTTCTCCCCGTGCCCGCGGCCCGTACTTCTCCTTGACCCGCTCCAGGGGGAAAGGGTTGTCCCGTCCCTCGTAGAACGTCAGGACACGCGGGTCCGTCAGCCACCTCGCCATACGCTCATAGTCCTGGGGATCGTCGCGCATGCGGCGGATGGCAAGGTCGCCGCTCTGGATGAGGATCTCGGGTACCTGGTGCATGGCGGCCCCTTGGGACGCAGGGAAAAGACGACGTCCAGGTAAACCCTGTGCAGTCACCCTACCTACCTTGAACATAGCCCGCTCGTCCCGAGCTGGTCGAAGGATGAAAACCCGCTCGTGGTTCGACCGGCTCACCACGAGCGGGTTTCATGCCCGGTCGCGCCCCACCGGGCACGGCCCACTGTCCTGGATGTGTGGGCGCGATCTATGAGGAAGCATACCCTCTGGGGTGGGTGCGGTGCCACTCCCAGGCCGAGGCGATGATCTCCTCCAGGCTGCTGTGCTCCCGGCGCCAGCCTAACGCCTCCATCGCCCGCTGCGAGCTGGCGATGATGCTCGCCGGGTCGCCCTCCCGGCGGGGACCCATCAGCACCGGGAAATCGATGCCGGTGATGCGGCGGGCGGCCTCCACCACCTCCCGCACCGATGCTCCCTGCTCGCTCCCCAGGTTGCACACCAGGCTGCGCTCCTGGGCCGTCAGGTAATCCAGGGCCAGCGCATGGGCCTGGGCCAGGTCCGACACGTGGACGTAATCCCGGATGCAAGTGCCGTCCCGGGTGGGGTAGTCGTCGCCGTAGATGGTCACCGCCTCCCGCAGGCCCAGGGCGGATTGCAGCACGATGGGGATCAGGTGAGTCTCCGGGGAATGGTCCTCCCCGACGCCGTCGGCGGCTCCGGCCGCGTTGAAATAGCGCAGGGACACGTAGCGCAGCCCGGAGAGTTCGCCCAGCCAGCGCAGCACCGTCTCCACCATCGCCTTGGTCTCGCCGTAGGGGTTGGTCGAGCGCAGGAACGCCGT
Source organism: Chloroflexota bacterium (assembly GCA_016210175.1). Classification (GTDB taxonomy): domain Bacteria; phylum Chloroflexota; class Dehalococcoidia; order SHYD01; family JACQUQ01; genus JACQUQ01. Next base: position 5,776 of record JACQUQ010000208.1, read on the forward strand.
CTCCGTCACGGGCAGGGAGTCGGGGTCGCCGTAGACCGCGGCGCTGGAGCTGAACACGAAGCGGGTGACGTCGTGGTCGAGCATGGTGTTGAGCAGCGTGATGACGCTGGCGACGTTGTTGGCGAAGAAGCGGCCGGGGAACCGCATGGACTCGCCCGCCTCAATAAAGGCGGCGAAGTGCATCACGGCCTCGGGGGCGTAGCGCTGGAACGCGGTCGCTAGCTGGTCGCGGTCGGCCAGGTCGCCCAGCACCAGCGGCACCTCCGGGGGCACCGCCTCCCGGTGACCGGTGCGCAAATTATCGTAGACCACCGGCTCGTGGCCCCGTCGCTGCAACTCCCGGACGACCACGCTGCCGATATAGCCCGCGCCCCCGATGACCAGCACCTTCATATCCCTCTCCTCCCGGCAAGTCCCGACCCATGATACCAGGGGTATGAACCAGGGACAAGGAAGAGGGGGCGGTCCCGCCTCGGGAAGGCTGGCAGGGGTGGGTTTCCCTCCTCCAAGGCTTCTGCGTTCTCACCCTCACCCCGACCCTCTCCCAGAGGGAGAGGGAGGAGACGGCCTTGTTCCCTCTCCCTCTGGGAGAGGTCGCCCGCGCCGAGCAGGCGGGTGAGGGCCGTGGAGCGCGGCGCTGACCGAGCACGCATAAACCCTGTTTCCCTCCCCGTCCGCCGTTGCGCGGTGCCAGGCGCTATGGTACCATTGCTGCCATGCGGCGCCCTGGCGTGCGCCCCGTCGCCCCAGCCGTTATCCCTCAGAGACGGATCCTACAAAGAAAGGACCAGGTACACTCCGGTATGCGCAGCCCCTTCCTGGAGCGCCTTGAGTTGGGCCCCCTGCTGGCTGATGGGGCGATGGGCACCATGCTGTACGCGGAGGGCGTGGACTACCGGCGCTGCTTCGATGAACTGAACCTCAGCGACCCCGCGCTGGTGCAGAGCATCCACCGCCGCTTCATCACCGCCGGCGCAGAACTCATCGAGACCAACACCTTCGCCGCCAACCGCTTCAAGCTGGGCCTGCACGGCTTGGCCGAAAAAGTCCGGGACATCAACCTGCGTGGCGTGAAGCTGGCGCGGGAGGTGCGGGAGGTCGCGGGTGAGCCGGTCTTCGTGGCCGGCGCCGTGGGACCCAGCGGCCTTGCGCTGCGCGCCGGGCTTGCCCGGAGCCCGGAGGAGATCAGCGCGGCCTTCCTGGAGCAGATCGAGGCGCTGCTGGAGGGCGGGGTTGACCTGCTGATCTTCGAAACCTTCACCGACCTGGACGAACTGCGCCTGGCCGTGGGCGCGGCCCGCTCGGCCTGCGACCTGCCGATCATCGCCCAGATGACCTTCAACGAGGACGAGCGCACCCTGTCCGGCCAGGACCCGGCCCAGGTGGTGCCGGCCCTGGAGGCCCTGGGGGTGGACATTATCGGCACCAACTGTACCATCGGGCCGCAGGGGGTGCTCGCCATCGCCGACCGGATGGCGCATCGTACCCATCGCGCCGTGTCGGCCATGCCCAACGCGGGGTTGCCGACGGTCGTGGAGGGCCGCTTCCTCTATCTCTCCACCCCGCAGTACTTCGCCGAGTACGCCCGCCGCTTTGCGGAGAGCGGCGTCCGCATCATCGGGGGCTGCTGTGGGACCACGCCCCTGCACATCAAGGCTATGAAAGAGGCTTTGGCCGCCGCGGCGCCCGCGGTACGGCCGGCGGCTGCTAGGGCGGTTACGGCGAAGGTCACGGAGCCGCCGCCTGCCTACGACGATGCCCAGGCGCCGACCACGGAGACCCCCACGGGCCTCGCCGACAAGCTGGCCCAGGGGCACTACGTCATCAGCGTGGAGCTGGACCCGCCCAAGGGCATCAACCCGGCCAAGGTGCTGGCGGGCGCGGCCATGCTCAAGCAGGTGGGCGCCGACTGCATCAACATCGGCGATAGCCCGATGGCCCGGGTGCGCATGAGCTGCATCGCCATGGCCCACTTGGTGCAAGAGCAGGCCGGCATCGAGGCCATCATCCACTTCACCACCCGCGACCGCAACCTGATGGCCATCCAGTCGGAGCTTATCGGCGCGCACGCCCTGGGCATTCGCAATGTCATCGCGCTCACGGGCGACCCGCCCCGCCTGGGGGACTACCCCAACGCCACCGGCATCTGGGACGTGGACTCCATCGGTCTGATCAGCATCCTCAAGCGCCTGAACGAGGGGCGGGACTACGCCGGGAACGCGCTCGCCCGGCCGACCTCCTTCTTCGTGGCCTGCGCGCTCACTCCCCAGGCCCCGGACCGGGTCAAGGAGCGTGAGCGCCTGCGCCGCAAGCTGGACGCCGGTGCGGACCTGGTGATGACGCAACCGCTCTATACGCGGGAGGAGGTTGAGGAGGCCCTGGAGTACTTCGGGCCTATCGAGGTGCCCATCCTGCTGGGCGTGCTGCCGGTGCAGAGCTACCGCCACGCCGAGTTCCTGCACCACGAGGTTCCCGGTATCTTTGTCCCCGACCACATCCGGGAGCGGATGCGCCTGGCGGGGGAGCGCGGCCTCCAGGAGGGGTTGGCGATCACTCTGGAGTTCGTGGAAGAGGTGCGGGACCTGTGCGCCGGGGTCTACATCATGCCCTCCTTCGGCCGCTACGAGATGGCCGCCGAGATCATCAAGCTGCTGCGACGCTAGCGCCTCCTGTCCCGGCCACGGGAGAGGGCTGCGATGCGGGACCGAGAGCGTGGGGCGGGGCCTGGTGCCCCGCCTCGTCGCGTGGGGGCGTGCGCAGCGCAGCGCCATACGGGTTCGGCACCGACGGCAATGCAGCAAGATGGAAAGGCTTGCTTCCCCGGCGTGCCGCGGCGCCGTTATTCCTGGTGGAGATGCTATCAAGGTGCTCATTGCGAGCCTGTGCGCGTGCGAGTACCAGGGTCTGTTTGCAAACCTCTCCCCCTGGCCCCCTCTCCGAAGCGGAGAGGGGGAAACTGCTCCCCCTTCCCGCCGCGGGAAGGGGGCTGGGGGGTTAGGTTTTCCCAGCAGAGCACCGGCCAAATGCCTTTGCCAACACGCCCTAGGACGGCCCGGTGCCGCGCGACCTTGCGGAGAGAGGCCAGAACAGCGCGGGAAATTCCTCAACTGCTCCCCTTGACAGGGGCGGTGGCAGGGTGTATGCTTCTAACTCCCGGAGCAATCCGGTAGGATGCGCTTGGCAGCGCCAATGCCAATCAACGTGCGGGAGGAGAGCGTCTTCTTGGTGGTTGTGGCTGTTCGGGGGGTGACACATGCCGGCGGGCTTCCGGGTACCGTGGACGCGCACGCGCCGCAGCGCGGGCCCTGGAGGTGGCATGGTCTCTTGCTCCGGGTGGGGAGATTGGTGAGCGGTATGAGCGAGCGCCCAGTAGTATGCCTCGTGGCGGCGTTGCGGAGCAGATGGCTCTTCCTCACGGGTCGGCAGGTGAGACGCGCGACGGGCTGACCGGCCGCTGGCCGTCTCTTTGCCAACCCGGCGCGAGAGGCGTCGGGTTCTGTTTTTCCTGGGAGGAGTCGATATGACGAACGGGACCAATGGGCAGTGTTACGACCTCAACGAATTCCATCCGGGGAACGGGCGGGACCTGGTCCATGTGCTGGAGGAGTTGGTCGCGGGGTTTGACATGCTCCAGGCGGTGTTCCCGGCGGTGACGATTTACGGCTCTGCCCGCATAGGCTCCGAGGATCCCCTCTACCAGCGGACGGAAGCGTTAGCGCGCCGGCTGGTGCAACATGGGTTCTCCGTGATCACCGGCGGCGGGCCGGGCCTGATGGAGGCCGCCAATAAAGGGGCCATTGAGGGCGGAGGCACCTCGGTCGGCATCAACATCTGGCTCCCGCAGGAGCAGGGGCCGAACCCTTATGCGAACCTTTCCCTGGAGTTCCGGTACTTTTTCGTGCGGAAGCTGATGATGGTGCGGTACGCCAGTGCGGCCATCTTCGTTCCGGGCGGATACGGCACGCTCGACGAGCTCTTCGAGCTGCTGACGCTGATTCAGACCCAGCGGCTGCGTCCCCTGCCGGTGATTTTGTTCGATTCCGCCCACTGGAGCGGCCTTATCGATTGGATTCGGGACCGTCTCGTTGCGGGAGGGTTCATTGCGGCGTCCGACGCCGCCCTCTTTACCGTCGCCGACGAGATCGACGACGTCCTCAAGGCGATTCCGCACGTCTCTCGTAGCCCGGCAGCGACCGCATGATGGCGGCTCCCTGCGGGCGCGGAGGGACACACGGCCCGTGTGCTTGTGCCCCTCCGCTGGCGCCCTGCAACGGGGCGGGCGGTCATCACCCTACTGCTCTGTCAACCCTCCTGTGATGGGTGCCACCCCGCCGCCCTGAAGGGCGGGCCTTCCCGGGTGTTCCCGGCCCGCCGTTCACGGCGGCAGCTCATCTCATCAAGCGAGACCTGACAGAACACTAGCGGTGCTCGGCGTACTCGGCCTGGCACTGGTTGCAGGGACACAGACTGCGCAAGTAGTCGTAGGAGTAAATGCCGGTGGTGTGGCCGTCGCTCCAGGTCAAACGAATGGCGTACTGTCCCATCACGTCGCCCCCCACCGGGTAGACCCCCTGCTCCACCAGATCGGGGGTGACGATACGCTTGCTGCTCCATTCGTCCATGCACTCAGCGCAGCGGCACGATCCCCGCAGATACGGCCCCGGATAGAAGCTCTGATGGCCGTCGCTCCAGGTAATCGCCAGCCCCTCCTCCGAACCCTCTACCTTCACCGGTCGCAGCGACATACCCTCTCCTCCTCGTTATTTCAGCCGAACCGGGATACTCGGCCGAAGCGTGCCCGAGGCCATGCCCGTCGGCCAGTGGTGCTGCCTACAAGCTTACGACCTGGGAGCGACCGTGTCCAGTGCGTCCCGCGCTGCGTCGGGTCCGTTCCCCCTTCGACTGGCTCAGGGGGAACGGACCCGACGACCCTGCGCCCAAAAATGACACGGCCCTGGGAACGCGTCCCGGCCCGGTTTCCGGCTACGATGAAGATATGGTATGATGCTGAGCGAAAGATCGCTTGCAATGAGGGGGCTATAGGAATGGCGACCCAGCGCCTGGAACTCGCGTCCCGCCCCAGGAGTGTCACCGGCAAGAAAGTACGGTTCCTGCGGCGTCAGGGGATGACCCCGGCCAATATCTACGGCCACGGCATGGCGTCGGTGGCTGTCGAAGTCGCATCCCTCCCGCTCCAGCGGCTCCTGCGCGGGGTGGGGCGGGCCACGCTGGTCACGTTGCACCTGGAAGGTACCCGGGAGCCGTACACGGTCATGGTACGAGACGTGCAGCGGCACCCCGTGACCGGCGACATGTTGCACGCAGATTTCTACCAGGTCCGCATGACCGAGCGCCTGCGCGCCGAGATCCCGGTGCATGTCAGCGGCACCGCCCCGGCAGTGGAGCGGGGCGAAGGCATCCTGGTGCAGAACCTGCGGACTATCGAGGTGGAGGCCCTGCCTGCCGACCTGCCCGCGTCCGTTGAGGTGGACGTGTCCGGCCTGGACGCGGTGCATGATTCCGTTTACGCACGGGATGTGCGCCTGCTGCAGGGGGTCACGCTGCTGACCGACCCTGAGGAGCCTATCGTGAGCGTGGCGCTGAGCCGCGCCGAAGAGGAAGCCGCCGCAGAGGAAGCGGTCGCGGAGCCCGAGCGCATCACCCGGGAGCGCGCCGAGGAGGAACGAGCGTAGCCGGGACTGCTGCCTGGAGGGACCATGCCGCCGGATGGGGGACCGTCCGGCGTTCTTGTTGGCCGCTGCGCGATGTGCTTCCCGCCCTACGAGGGAGCGAGGGCGCTGCCCGCGGGCTGGCGTGCCCCGACCGCCGGCGCCAGGCCGCGTCGGCGGGCTTCCCGCGTGTGGAGCTGCCCGCAGCCCGCCTGGATGTCCACGCCCTTGGTGTCCCGCAGCGTGGTCGCCACCCCCCGGCGGGTCAACACCTCCTGGAAGGCCAGCATCCGCGCGCGGCTGGGCCGCCGGTAGTCCGCGGCCGGGGTGGGATTCACCGGGATGAGGTTCACGTGGCACAAGAGTCCCTGGAGCAGATCGGCCAGGGCCTGCGCGTGGGGCGCCTCATCGTTGACGTGCTCCAGCAGCACGTACTCGAACGTCACCCGCCGCCCCGTCGCGGCCACATAGGTGTGGCAGGCGTCCAGCAAGGGGGCGAGGGGGTACTTGTGGTTGACCGGCATCAGGGTGTTCCGTAGCTCGTCCGTGGGCGCGTGGAGGGAGATGGCCAGACCTACCTGGAGCGGTTCCTGCGCCAGGCGCAGTATCTGGGGCACCAGGCCAACGGTCGAGATGGTGATATGCCGTGCGCCCATACCCAGGGCATCGGGGTGGTGCAGGATCTCCACGGCTTGCCAGACCGCGGCGTAGTTCGCCAGGGGCTCGCCCATGCCCATGAATACGACGTTGGTCACGCCCCGCTGGTCCGGGCTGGCGGGAGCCGGCTCCCGCCGCCGCCACGCGGTCTCAAAGTACAGCACCTGCTCGACTATCTCTCCGGCGGTCAGGTTGCGGTCGTAGCCCTGCTGGCCGGTGGCGCAGAAGGTACACCCGTAGGCGCACCCCGCCTGGCTGGAGACACACACCGTCCGTCGCGCCACGCCCTCCTCGTCAGCGTACTCCATGAGCACGGCCTCCACCGTCTTGCCATCGGGGAGGCGGAACAGGACTTTCTCCGTCAGGCCCTCCTGGGACCGCAGCCGGGTCAGGGGCACGAGGCGAGAGAGATCGACCGTGGCATCAAGCTGCTGCCGCAGCGCCAGCGGGAGATCGGTCATCTCGGCGAAGCGCGCTGCGCCGCCACGATAGACCCAACGCAGGATCTGCCGGGCGCGGTAGCCCGGCTGGCCCAGGTCGCTGAGGTACCGGGCGACGTCGGTCGGATGGAGTTCCAACAGGGCGAGTGGGTCCGGCATAGGGCAGATATCCTGGCGCGGGGCGACGCACGCGCCGCGCGTCGTGGTACGGTGTAGCACTATTGTACCATAGACGGGGTCGGGGCCGCAGCGCGTTGGACCGCAGGGGTATGCCCAGAGGTTGTACCAGGTGCGAGGCGAGGACGGACCTCTCCCCGCCCGCCGATGGCGGGCTGCCCCTCTCCGCGGCGGAGAGGGGGCCGGGGAGTCAGGTTCCCTCCCTCGTCAGCACGCTCCAACAAGGTGGTCATGCTCCTCGGAGCACCACCGCGGCATGAAAATGGGTGGGCCAGCCCGCCGTAGGCGGGCGGGGAGAGGTCCGTCCTCGCCTCGCACCTGGTACAACCTC
>JACQUQ010000202.1 GCA_016210175.1 Chloroflexota bacterium
GCTGGAGAATGCGGCGTCCAATGCGGCCATGGTGCTGACCACCGATACCCTGGACACCGACATCACCGAGAAGGAGAAGTCTCCGGCCGCCGGGATGCCTGAGGAATTCTAAGGTCGTCGGAACGGAGGAGAACGCCCCAGTCTCCCCGCTCTCCGACCGGGACCCGCCAAGGGGCGGGGAGACTGGCCCCTTTTCCTGTGGTGAGGGAGGGAATGAGGAGGAGACGCGTGCCCCTGCTCACATGAGAGGACCAGTGCTATGCTTCACGTATGCGCCACCTGTCGTACCGCCTACCATACCGATTGGCCCCGCTTCGGCTGCGCCTGTGGGCGGCACGCGGCCCCAGCGCGTCGGCGTCGGGCGCAGGGCCGCAACCCGTCTCCGCCCACGACCCGCGGCCGCGAGCAGCGCCCAGGACAGCCGCCCAGCGCCACGGACTGGCAGCAACTGACCGCCCAGATCGTCCGGCGCACCCAACTGCGGCAATGGCAGCGCTGGGGTACACCGCCCACGACGGTCACCGTGTAGTGTCGTGCGGTGGCAGGCGGGCCGGGACCGAGCGGCGCCGTAAGGCGCAGCGGAAGGCCCCTGCCCTCTCCCGCGGCGCGCCTGCACTCGATTATAATAACCGCAGAGTAACCTCAGAGGCCCCGCCCGTTCAGGCGCGGGATAGGGAGGGCCGCTGTGAGCCAGCGACACCGCATTCTCGTGGTAGACGATGAGCCGCACCTCGTCGACGCGGTGCGGCTCTACCTCGACATGGAAGGCTTCTCGGTGCTGAGCGCCACCACGGGCCGGGAGGCGCTGCGCCTCGTCCGGGAGAAACTGCCGGACCTGATGGTGCTGGACATCATGATGCCGGAGATGGACGGCTTCGAGGTGCTGCGGGAGGTCCGCAAGACTTCTACCCTCCCCATTATTGTGCTCACGGCGCGGGGTGAAGAAGATGACAAGGTGCGGGGCCTCCGCATGGGCGCCGATGACTACGTCACCAAGCCCTTCAGCCAGCGCGAATTGGTCACACGCATCCATGCGGTGTTGCGCCGGGCGGAGATGCCGACTGCGGTCCCCAAAACGACCATTGCCATTGATGACGGCCTCCAGATCGATTTCGATCGCGCCGAGGTCATCGCGCGCGGCAAGAAGGTGTCCCTCACGCCCACGGAGTTCCGACTGCTGTACCACCTAGTGAGCAGTCCGGGCCGGGTGCTGACCAACGAGACGATTCTCGCCAAGGTGTGGGGCAGCGAGTACCGGGAGGAAGAGCACTACGTCCGGCTGTACATCAGCTACTTGCGGCAGAAGATCGAGCCCAACCCCGCGCAGCCGCGCTACATCCTGACCGAGAAGGGCCTGGGCTATCGCTTCGTGGACTTCCGCCGGAGCGACCGGCGTGAGACCCCGTCTGCCCCGACCACGGAGACCACCGCATGACGCCGGAACCGACCGAGCAGGCCAGCGGCCTCCTGACCGCAAGCGTGGGGGAGGCCGCACTGGAGCATATCCTGCGCGCCCTGGTGCAAATGCCCAGCCCGCGGGAGGTGGTGCAGGCAACCCTGGAGGCGGCGCAGCAGCTTACCCGTGCGCGCGATGTCTATTTGTTGCTGCGCGAAGATCAGGCGCTGCGTCTGGAAGCGGCCCTGGGGTTCGAGGTGAGCGCTCCGGTAACCCTTCCGCTGGGCCGGAGCATCGAAGGACGCGTGGCCAGCACCGGCGTGGCGGTGACCGTCTGCGACGCCACGCAAGAGCCGGACTACTGCCACCTTCCGGGACGTGACCGCTCGTTGGGTGCCCTGGCCGTCGTCCCACTGCTCCTGCGAGGGAATGTCATAGGGGTGCTCGCCTGCGCCCGTGCCGCGGCAGGGGGCTTCACCCCTGAGGAGGTGTGCTGGCTCCAGCACCTTGCCGACATCCTGGGGGTGGCGGTAGAGAACGCCCGGCTGCTGGATGCGGAGCGGCGCAGCCGCAGTCAGGCCGAAATCCTCAGCCAACTCGCCAGCTTCGAGGGGAACGACCTCCCGCACTACTGCCAGTGGGTCGTCGAGACGATCACCCCGGCCCTCTCCGTGGACCAGGCGCACATCGTGCTCCTGGATGCGGGCGGCCGCGGAGCCCGCATCTCCAGCTCCCACCGCGACGGCCACCAGCAACAGTTCCTGGCAGAGGCCCTGGCCGCGCCCGACAGCCCGCTGGGCCGGGCCCTCCGGAGCGGTGAGCCTCTGGTGGTCGCTGATAGCGCCACCGACCCGCCGACGAGCGCCTTTGGGGAAGCCCTGGGGCTACGCAGCCTGATGGCCGTGCCCATCCCCAGCCAGAGCGGACCCCGGGGCATGCTGCTGCTGGCGGGACGCGCACCCCACCGCTTTGGCGTCCAGGACGCGGTCTTTCTCCAGTTCATCGCCGAGCGCATCGGGCTGGTGCTGCACCGGGCCGAAGTCGAGCGTGAGCAGGCCAGGGCCCAGGCGCGCCAGGAGTTCTTGTCCGTGGTCTCCCACGAGTTGCGCACGCCCCTGGCGGTCATCAAGGCCTACTGTGAGGTCTTGGAGCGGCGCACCGCCTCCCACACCTGGGAGGCGGACGACGACCGGGTGCTCGCCAATATCGCGGAGCAAGTCGCGTTGATGCAGGGGATGGTCGAGCAGTTACTGGACCTCCGCCGGCTGGACGCCGGCGTACTACCTTTGGAGTTGAGTCGGTTCGACCTGGTCGCCCTGGTGGGGCGGGTGGCGGAAGTGCTTCAGGCCACGACCCAGCGCCATCGCGTTGTGGTAGAGCCGGGCGCTCCGGTGCTGGTGGTCGCCGATCGCGGGCGCATTCATCAAGTCCTCAGCAACCTCATCGAAAACGCCATCAAGTATTCCCCCGCGGGCGGTGAGATCGCCATTGCGGTGCGGGCAGTGCCGGCGGCCGACGGGCAGAGCGATGCGGCGCTCGTGACCGTGACCGACCATGGCTTGGGCCTTGCCCCCGAGGACATTCCACGGGCCTTTGACCGCTTCTATCAAGGACAGCAGCCCTCCTACCGCGGCCGCCGGGGTCTCGGCCTGGGTCTGTACATCGCGCGGGAGATCGTCGAGCGGCACGGCGGGGCCATCTGGGCCGAGTCGGAGCCGGGTAAGGGCGCTACCTTCGCCCTTACCCTCCCCTTAGCTGGCCCGGAGACCGAAGGCTAGGGCAGGATCAGGAGACGTGTTTGGCATGGGCAACCGGTAGGGGCGCATGTCCATGCGCCCCTACCACCGCCCGATTCCCTATGACCTCCCCTGATTCTGCACTAGTGGTCTGTCACTCCTGTTTTGATGGGTTCCATCCCGCCGCCCTGAAGGGCGGGCCCGCCGTTCACGGCGGCAGTCGCACCCATCAGTTTATGCCTGACAGAACACTAGGGCGTGTTGGCAGACCCGTTTCTTGAGCTGTCGAAAGGAACGGGTTTGCCGGCGCCTTTGATGAAGGCAATGCCCTTTGCCAACACGCCCTACAGGGCCTGGGCGAGGGAATTGAGGGTCTTGCCCAGGCGGATGAGGCTGTCCAGGTTGTGCGCCGGCAGGAAGAAGTCGACGTAGGGCATGGCCGTCTTCATCCCCGCGCAGATGGGCTGGTACTTGGGGCTCCCGGCCAGGGGGTTCATCCAGATGACTTTGAAGGCGCGCTTCTTGATAGTGCGCATGGCCTGGTCCAGCACGCGAGTATCGCCCCGGTCCCAGCCGTCGCTGATGATGATGACCACCGAGCGGCCGTTGATCTTCCGCTTGGACGGCCCGCTGACGAACTCCCACAGGGAGCCCCCGATGCTGGTGCCCCCCGACCAGTCCCGCACCACGTCGCCCATCTGGCGCATGGCGTCGTCGAAGGACCGGTAGAGCAGGATGGGCGTGATGTCCGTCAGGTGGGTGGTGAACACCCAGGCGTCCACTCCGGTCAGCTCGTTCTCCAGCCCGTACACGAACTGGATGAGGAACTTGCTATACACGTCCATGGAGCCGCTGACGTCGCACAGCAGCACCAGGCGCAGTTTCTTGATCTTGCGGCGACGCCGGGCCAGCCGCAGCACCTCGCCGCCGTAGCGCAGGTTATGGCGGAAGGTACGCCGCAGGTCGATGGTGCTGCCCCGGGTGGTCACTTTGGTGCGGCGGCTGATGGCCGTCGCCAGCTTGGGCGCCAGCCGGGCGATGACCCGGCGGATCTCCTTGAGGTCCTTGCCGTAGAACTCGGCGAAGTCCCGGTTGGTGATGACCTCCACCGCGCTGTAGCTGGGCCCGTCGCTGTCCTCCGGGATTTGCTCGGCCTGCTCGCCCTCCAGTTCTTCGATAAGCTGGGAGATCTGCTGCTTGAGGGACTCGGGCAGATCGCTCTCGTCCACCGATCCCAGGTTCTCCTGCTGGCCCGCCTCCTGCCAGGCGTCCCACCACTCATCCTCCGGGTGGAAGAACATCTGGAAGAGCGCATCAAAGACCGGCTCATCCTCCTTGGACGCGATGAGATTGGCCTTCAGCGCGGTGCGGAAGTCCTCGAAGTTGCCCAGATCGATGAAGCTGATACTACGGCAGGCGTCGAGGATTCTTCCCGACGTAAGATTCCCCAAGGCTCTCCTCAGGACTCGGCAGAACGCCAGCACGTTGGCCGCCAGCTCCCGGCGCGGGTTGCCGCCCAGGGTCCGCAGCGTTTGATGCGTGGGGGACCGATCGAGGCGGCTCCATGCCCATCTGTTCTTCGAGCCGTCCGATGCCGATGCGCTCCAGGAGTTCATCGATCTGGTTCCCCCCCAGCTTTTGCAGGTCGTCATTGTACTTGAAGATGGTGCCCAGGGTCTCCGAAACGATGTTGCGGTCGAGATGCTCGGCGTGGAGGGAGATGAGCGCCGCGGCCCAGTCCAGGGTCTCGGCGATGCCGGGCTTCTTGTAGAAGTCCATCTGCCGGACCACCTGCATGAAGCCGCAGATCTGGCGGGCCAGGGCCTCTCGCACCTGGGGGA
>JACQUQ010000016.1 GCA_016210175.1 Chloroflexota bacterium
TCATCGAGTCGGGCCTGGACCTGCCCAACGTGAACACCCTGATCGTCAACCGTGCCGACCGCTTTGGGCTGGCCCAACTGTACCAACTCCGGGGCCGGGTGGGCCGGGGGGCGCACCGGGCCTACGCCTACCTGCTCTACGAGCGCAACCGCGCCTTGACCGAGACCGCCCAGAAGCGGCTCCAGGCCATCTTCGACGCTACGGAACTGGGGGCCGGGTTCCAGATCGCCCTCAAGGACCTGGAGATCCGGGGCGCGGGCAACTTGCTGGGGCCGGAGCAGAGCGGCTACATCGGAACCGTGGGCTTTGACCTGTACTGTCGTCTGCTGGCGGACGCCGTGGAGCGGCTGAAGGCGGAGCAGGAAGGGCGCGCCCCGGCGGTCGAGACCCCGGCGCCGCCGCCGCCCAGCATCGACCTGCCCCTGGCGGCCCACCTGCCCGATGACTACGTGGAGGACCTGTCCACCCGCCTGGACCTCTACCGCCGCCTGGCCGAGGCCACGACGCCCGACGCGGTGGAGGAGTTGGCCCAGGAGATCCACGACCGCTTTGGCCGGATGCCGGCCCCGACCCGGACGCTCCTGTGGGTGGCGCGGTTGCGGGTGCTGGCGACGCGGGCCGGGGTGCGGTCCCTCACCCTGGAGGATGGGCAGGCGGTGGTGCGCCTCCACGAGGGGTTGACGGTAGACCGCCGCGCCCTGGCCGGGCTCAAGAGCCCGCTGGTCGCGCCGGGCACGACGCTGGTGCGGGTGGACACCCGGCGTCAGGGGCCGGGCGCTTCCTGGCAAACGGTGCTGGAGCAGGTGGTGGAGGCGCTGGCGGGGGCGCCGGTGGCGGGGTAGTGCATCTGGGGCGGCAAAGGGGCAAAGGCCGTTCCGCAACGGACGCAGGGGGAATCAGGGCTCCTTGGTTACGGCCAGGGCCTGCTCCCGCACCTGCGGTCCTTCGTCCAGGTACCACCACCAGTAGCGGCGGGGAACGTCCGGTGGCCGAAGGGAAAACATATCCCGAAACCGCCGTATGAGGAGCGGGCGGAGCTTCACCAGCGCGACGTCTGCCTCTTCCAATCGCCGCGCTTCCTCGGCAGAATGCGTGGTACCTCCGCTCACTTCGTCGTCGATAAGCTCTCTGGTGACGAAGAGATTCGTCACCTCAATGTCTTCGTCGTAGAGCGGGAGATGTTTTACCATTGCCGCGTAGAGTTTAGTCTGCGAGCCCAAGTCTCTTGGCACGATCGGTCACCTCGATTGCTGCCGGGCGGCGTTGCCACAATTGGGCCAAGCGCTGAGCGGGGAATGTCGTTCGGATGAACCCGCCTCGTGTTACCACAATTATAGCAGCGTCCCGAGAGGGAAGCGACCGTAGAAAGTAGTACGTGATGCCATCCTGTTGCAGCTCGGTAAAGAGTTGCTGCCAAGATTGAAGAATATCCTGGCTGAGCGCTTCCAGTTCCGGCGGGCTGAGCGTATGACTCAGCGCCTCCTCGAAATCCTGTGCATGCGCCCGTGCGTGCGATACGAACCTGCCAGCACGCCACCGCGACGCTTGGTGCCTCCTTACCTCAGCGGCGAATTGCTCCTCGGTCAGGCGGTGGATCTGTGCAAGCCGCTGACGCCGGAGGTCTTCAGGCCGCCCGTTGCCGGGTAACGGGGCTGGGTCGTCCTGCGGCACCACCGGCTTACGGCTACTCCTGCTCCGGCAGTGAGCCTGAAGCGGAGGCAGCCCAGTGGGGGCGCTGCGCTTCCTCCTCCGGGTAGCCTACCCGTCGGGGCGAGTTGCGGCGCACCATGAGGTCCCACCACAACCCCAGGATGCCGAACCCCGTCCGCACCAGGCGGCGCACATTGAAGAACTGGGAGGTCCCGTAGGTGCGGTGGTAGTGGTGCACCGGGAAGTCCACAAAGCGGTACCCCGCCAGCTCCAGCTTCTTGACCAGCTCCAGGCAGATGACCCCGCTGCGGTGGCGTAGCTCGATGGTGTCGAACACCCGGCGCCGGATGAGGCGGAAATCGCAGTCCACATCCCGGACGTGGAAGTTGAACAGCAGGCGCATCAGCCAGAGGTAGGTCGTGCCGATGACGATGCGGTACCAGGGATCGGAGCGGGCGATCTTGTATCCATTGACGATATCCACGCCGTCCTGCATCACCGGCAGGAGCTTGCGCAACTCAAAGACGTCGTACTGGCCGTCGCCGTCGGTATAGAAGACGAGGTCCTTGGTAGCCGCCTTGAAGCCCGACTGGAGCGCGCCGCCGTAGCCGCGGTTGCGCTCGTGGAAGATCAGCCGCAGCCGGTCGTACTTGCGCTGCAACTCTTGCAACAGCTCCCGGCTGCTGTCGGTGCTCCCGTCGTCCACGACGATGATCTCGTAGTCGTCGGTCCACTCCGCGGCCACCGTATCGGCTGCGGTCACCAGGCTGCCGATGGTCCCGGCATCGTTGTAACAGGGAAAGAACACGCTCAGCGTCGGTCGCCCGGCACGGCTCCCTACGGTCTCATCCGCGCGCTGGCCCACGCCTGACCTCCTCGTATCCCACGGTCTCCCCCCACCTCATGCAGGCCCCCATCCGAAGTATGCCGCTGCCGCCACCGGCGGGCAGCGACCCGCCGCCAGGCCGCAAGGCACGCAGGATACCGCGCACCCGCTCCGGTGCGCCATCAGCACGCAGTCCCCAGTCCACCCCTCTCGCCTACGCCGGCTCGCCGGCAGCCCGCTCCGGCGCGGATTGGTCGGCGCTGCGCACCGCCTTGAAGGCAGCCAGCGCCACTTCGATCTGGTCGGCTTCGGGCTGGCGGGTGGTGATCTTCTGGAGCCAGATGCCCGGCGCGGCCAGCGCCCGCCCCAGCAGGCCATCCTCACGCCGGGCTGCCAGACGGATGACCTCATAGGCGGCCCCCGCGATGACCGGGATGAGCACTACCCGCGAGAGGAGCCGCCACCACAAAGGTTCCTGCCCCACCAGAGAGAACACCAGAGTGGCCAGCAGCATCACCGTGATGAGGAAGCTGGTGCCACAACGGGGGTGCTCCGGCGGAAAGGGGCGTACCCCTTCCTCCGTCAGCGGGGCCTGATGCTCGTAGGCGTGGATGGTCATGTGCTCCGCGCCGTGGTACTGGAACACCCGCCGGATCTCCGGTAGGCGGGCAATGAGGGCCAGGTACCCCAAGAACAGTCCCAGGCGGAGCAGTCCCTCAACGGTGTTGGCGATGAGGGGCGCACCGCCTTCCGGGTCGGCCCAGTGGACCGCGGCCGCAGGTCCGAGGAAGAACACTCCCACCGCCACGGCCAGGGACGTCCCCAGGATGAGGGCGGTTTCACCCCGCGACAGGCGCTCGTCATCCCGGCCCATGGCGACCGCAGCGGAGTACTGGAGGGTGCGTATACCGAGCACCAGGGCCTCGGCCAGCACCACCACACCCCGCACCAGGGGGACCCGCCGCCAGCGGCTCTCCGCCAGCGTGCCCAGGGGCTCCACCTTGGCGACAATCACGCCGTCGGGACGGCGCACCGCCACCGCCATGAACCGCTCGCCCCGCATCATGACGCCCTCAATCACCGCTTGTCCGCCGTAGGTAAAGGGTTGCGCCACCTCTGCCTCATTCCCCCCGTTTGGTCAGGTCGGTTGCCGCACTGCGCAGAAATGAAAAGAGCCGAGGCAATCTCGGCTCTCTCCCCGGCGTGGGGAGGTCAGTCCTTCATGCCGTAGCGCCGCTTGAAGCGCTCCACCCGACCGGCGGTGTCCACAATGCGCTGCTCCCCGGTGAAGAAGGGGTGGCACTTGCTGCACACTTCCACCCGCAGTTGCGGCCGGGTGGAGCCGGTCTCAAAGGTATTGCCGCACGAGCAGACCACCACGGCGGTCATATAGCGGGGATGAATCTTCTCTTTCATGGGTCGATCCCACTTTCTCGGTCTCGGCACACCTGGCCGCGGCGGCACGCGCTCGCTGGCAGGGCAGTGGCCCTGCGGGCGCAACGCCCGCGAGGGCAGCTAGCTGCTGGCCGCCGCGGCGGGTGTGTAAACGCTGGCCTTCTTCCGCGTCCGGCCGTAGGGTTCAAACTTGACGTTGCCATCAATGAGGGCGAACAGTGTGAAATCCCGCCCCAGGCCGACGTTGTTGCCGGGGTAGATGCGGGCACCGCGCTGGCGCACCAGGATGGTGCCCGCGGTCACGAACTGGCCGTCGCCCCGCTTGACCCCCAGCATCTTGGGATTGCTATCCCGCCCGTTCCGGGAGCTCCCGCCCCCCTTCTTATGGGCCATGCTGGTTCACCTCGTTCCTGTCGTGTCTTGGCAATGTGTGCTGCGGCGGTGCCGCGCGCGGGCACGGAGCCCGACATCCCGTGCTACTCCGGCAGCAGGATGTGCTGGATGCTCAGGCGCGTGAGGGATTGGCGATGCCCGTGCTTGCGCCGGTAGCGCACCTTGGGCTTGTACTTGAAGACCACCACCTTGGGGGCTCGGTGCTGGGCAACGACCTGCGCCACCACCCGGGCGCCCGACACCAGTGGGTTGCCCACCAGCACCCGGTCCCCATCAGCCACCAGCAGCACCCGGTCCAACTCCACCGCGTTCTCGGCGGCGACGGACAGCCGCTCCACGTCGATGGTCTGGCCCGGTATCACCCGGTATTGTTTGCCCCCCGTCTCGATAATCGCGTAAATGGTCGGCCTCCCTTAGTCACTAATCGAGTGTACCAGGCACGGCAGTGCCCGTCAAGGTGAGACGCACCGGGTCACTCCAGCAGGCCCGGCAACTCCCGGATGGTCATGCGCCCGGCCTCCAGGTCTACCTGCTGCACCACCTCGGCGATGGCCGGGATCAGGTACTCCCGGTCGGCGCCACGCACGATGTACACATCGTTGGCGCCAGTCTCCAGGATGTCCGCGATCGCACCCAGGAAGCGCCCATCTTCCGTCCACACCTGGAGACCGACCAACTGGAAGTGGTAGTACCAGTCTTCGGACAGAGCAGGCACCTCGGCGATGGGCACCTCCAGGACTTCACCCCGCAGGGCCTCAGCTTCCTCCGCACGCGCGACGCCGGAGAGCTTCAGGATGACCTGTCCCTTCTGGGCGCGACTGGCTTCGATGCGCCGGGGCACTCCCCGCAGCCACACGGTTTGGCCCGGCTGGAAGCGCTCGGGGTTGTCGGTCAGCGGCTGCACCCGCAGGTCGCCCCGCAGCCCCCAGGTCCCCAACACCCGGCCCACCACAACCCGCTCGGGTTCATGCTGCGTACTGGGAGATGATGCCGCCAGTGGCAACGCCTCTTTCCCGGTCTCATCCGCAGTGTACGCCCTGGTGACCGCCACGCTCGGAGGAGGGTACCACCCGCATGGGAACGGGAGGCACCACGGAGCTACTGCGGCGTGGTCGGGCCGATCACGAGGAACGGCTGCAGCCCCTCACTGGTCGCGGCCACCTTCATCAGGGTGCGCATCGCCTGGGCGATGCGTCCCTCCTTCCCGATGACCTTCCCCATATCCTCGGAGGCCACCTGGAGGCGCACCACCACGCGGTCACGCTCGACGTGCTCGGTTACGACCACCTCGTCGGGGTTCTCAACGAGGGAGAGGGCAATATACTCGACCAGTTCTCTCATGGCACACCATCCTCAGCCGCAGTATGCCCGTTCCGTACGCTGCCACCAGAGAACGGATGCGCCTCCGCCCGCTCAGGCTCCGCCCGCGGCGGGGAGAACCGCTCGGTTCCCTGCGACACGAGCACCGGACGCCCGTGGTAGCGGCGCGCAGCGCCCTCCCTGCCGGATGCGGCGCGGCAGCGCCTATGACGAACCATGCACCCCCGCGGTGCCGCGCCCTAGGCCCCGGCGGTGCCGTGCTCCTGGCGCTCGGCCGCGAGCTTCTCCATGATGCTGGCACGGGTCAGGATCTGCGCCACCGTCTCGGTGGGCTGTGCGCCGTGGCGCAGCCACTTCAGCGCCTTCTCCTCATCGACCACGATAGTGGCAGGGTCGGTCAGCGGATTGTAGTGGCCAATGGTCTCCAGGAAGGCCCCGTCCCGGGGCGCCGTGGACTCGGCCGCAACGATCCGATACATGGGACGCTTCTTGGCCCCGACCCGCCGCAAACGGATTTTTACCACTGTGCTTTTCCTCCCTGCGCCCACCGCCATCTGCGCAGCCGACTCTGGCTGCCCTCGGGCGCTCTCCCTCTAATGATACGGACTGGTGATGGTGTGCTAGCCCAAGGCTCCACTGGGGTACGTGGAGGTCTCCGCTGCGGTGTGGACCGCCCCTGTGCCGTCGGTGGTACGCACCACACGAGCATACCGCGTGACCTGGGGCGGAAACCAGCGGCTGCGCCACGGCCCCCAGGAGATACCAGCCGCGGACGCGGTACAGCCCGCCGGTGCGGAACCTGAGCCAGGTGCCTGACAGAATGGCGGGGATCCGGCTGGTGGAAACGACGGCGCGCTCCCGCCCGGCGCCCGGCCTCCGCGCACAGACGGCTTTATTATACCCGATCTCCGCTCATCGGCCAATGGCCCTGTTGCTCGAGGGTGTCCGTCAGAGCTTTGGAGGGCAGGCTACGAAGCACGTCGGCGCGCGACGAAGGGACGCCGCCACGGGTGGTCAGCGGTGGGCTTGCCATTGACGATGGTCGGGGCCGTCGCCAACGGGGGCGCGGTGACGCGCGGTGCTGCCGCCACGGGGACCTCCGCAGGCACGGCTTCCGGTAGCTGCGGTAGAGGGGGTACCCGTCAGCTGGCTCGGCGCAGGGCGGTCTGCTCGTGAGCGTGCCGCCGCACCTGCTTGCTCAACCTGGGGCCAGGCTGCTTCCCACCGCCCACTGCTGCTGCACAGCGCCGTCCGTAACGCCACCATCGGGTTGACGTGCTCCCGCTCCCAGGGCATCCCGCGGCCCTTCAGCCGGAATTCCACCCCCAGCTTGTTCGCACTCTCCACTACGCGATGCAGTCGTTACGGAGCTTCACGGCGGCGGTGTTTCCCATGACGGTCTGTCCAAGGCGGCGTCTGCCACTAGGGGCCGGACCGGCCGACGCCTGGGAGCGCGCAGGATAAGTCTTTGTTTATAGGACGAGGGCAAAAATGTTAGTTGTTTGAGTGGAAGGTTCGGATCTATCATGATGCGTGATTCGTAGGGGGAAGAGGTTGTACGATCCACGTTAGGTCCAGCGTCCCAGGAGGGTTCTCTCAACAGCGGGCCAGTCCCGGATAACGCACGGGCATAGCAAAAAAGGAGGAATCCTGTGACCACAGAGACCCAGGCGCGACAGCTGGAGCAGGTCATCTACACCAAGAAAGATGGCGTAGCGACCATCGTCATGAACAACCCCCGCACCCTGAACGCCCTCAGTCGCATCATGAACGACGAGATGCAGTGGGCGTTCCTGGATGCCGAGAATGACCCGGATATCCGTGCGATTATCGTCTCCGGGGCCGGAGAGCGGGCCTTCTCCAGCGGCGCCGATGTGACCATGATGGCGGAGGGTCAGGACCGGGCGGCTGCGGACCGCGATGCGGCCGCACGCGCCGGCAGAGTGGTGGATGTCCCCAAGCCGGGAAGCGGCAGCCCGTTGCCCCAATGGATCTGGCGCAATATTGAGAAGCCCATCGTCGCCGCCGTCAATGGCGTCTGCGCTGGCATGGGCGGCGTGACCGCGTTGGCGGCCGATATCCGCATCATGTCCAGCACCGCCCGCTTCGCCCACGTCTATGAGCGCCGGGGCATGGTGTGCAGCGGCGAGACCTGGTTCCTGCCGCGGTACATGGGGCTGGGCAATGCCATGTACCACATCCTCATGGCGGATGACACGGGCCCCGATGAGGCCCTGCGGGTCGGGCTGGTCTCCAAGGTGGTCGAGCCGGACAAGCTGATGGAGGAGGCCCTGGCCATTGCTGAGCATCTGCGGGATGGCCCGCAGGTGGCGACGCGCTGGACCAAGAAGGTCATTCGCTTCGGTATCTGGCATAACTTCTTCGAGACCATGGACCTCGTGGGCATCGCCCGGCAGCTGGCCGGTCCTTCCGGTGAGAACCGGGAAGGCGCCCGCTCCTTCGTCGAGAAGCGCAAGCCCGCTTTCTACACGCGCTAGTCGTCGAGGGGTATCGACGAACGTCAGCCGCCGTGAGGTGGCCGCTCCCCGTCGGCGCTGCTGGGGGTGCCAGCTACCAGCAACCGGCGCCAGGATACGCGCTGGGCTGGTAGCGTGGACCTTCGGCAGCAGGTCGGCGGGGGTGGTTGCCCCTCGCCGGGAAGCAAGGATGGACACGGGGTCGCGGTCCACTGGGCGGTAGGGCAAGCTGGGGGTACCCATCAGCACCGGGGAACCCGAACGCAGGGGCCTACCGTGCGGCTCTGGCTGAAGCGGTTCGACACAGAGAGCCTGGCCGGGCTTGCCGACGAGTCATGGCCAGGCTCTCCTTGTTACCTCCCAGCAAGGATGTGGGAAGCGTTCCCGCGGCAATTCTGGCACGCCGCATGGCACTGGTGCGCCATACCTGCGGCAAGGATGCTGGTGGGGCACGGAAGGGAAAGGAAGGGGCGGACCACAGAACGGAACCAGGGCGCTGGGCGGTTCGTCCTGTACTCCCCGGTGAGGGCCGTTGGCGCGCCGACGACGGCGCGACGGCAGCACGTCGGGGGAGACCGCTGGGAACGTGTGTGGGCGCTCCCCCCGTTCCGCAGATCGCAAAGGTATCCTGTTAGGACAGGCACTGAGGCCTCTTGCGGCGACCCGATGCGCAGGGAGGAGATATGGCTGCCAGCCCGCTGTCTTCGGCACGTGGTGCAGGCGAAGGGCTCCTGGCAGGGTGTCGCGTCCTTGACCTCACCTACGAGCGCGGCCACCTGTGTGGGCGGCTGCTCGGCGATCTGGGGGCGGATGTTATCAAGGTGGAGCCTCCGCAAGGGGACCCCGCCCGACACCAGGGGCCGTTCTACCACAGCGTTCCCGACCTGAACACCAGTCTGTATTGGTGGGCATTCAATTACAATAAACGCGGCATCACCCTTGATATTGCAACAGCAGACGGGCGCATGCTGCTCCGTGATCTCGTTGCCAGGACCGATATCGTCCTTGAGTCGTACCAGCCGGGCTACCTGGACAGCCTGGGTCTGGGGTATGAGCAGCTCCGGGCGTGGAATCCTGGGGTGATTCTGACCTCCCTCTCCCCCTTTGGGCAAGAGGGACCCTATGCCCAGTATGCGACCTCGGACCTGGTCTTGATGGGCATCGGGGGGATTCTTTTCCACATCGGGGACACTGACCGGCCGCCGGGCGGCTTCCCCATGGAGCAGGCCTTCCATCTGGGCGCAACCGAGGCGGTAGTCGGGGCGCTGATCGCCTACTACGCCCGCGAGACGACGGGGCAGGGGCAGCACGTGGATGTCTCGGTCCAGCAGTCGGTCAACGCCACCGGCGGCGGCAGTCCGGTGCGCTGGCAGCGGACCGGCGAGATAGCCCTGCGCCCCGGCCAGTTCCAGAAGGGCATCCACCCGGCCGTCCCGCTCCGCATCGTCTACCCGTGCAAGGACGGGTACGTAGCCTTCCGGTTGCTGGGTGGGCCGATGGGGGTCGCGATCAACCGCGCGCTAGTGGCGTGGATGCGCGAGGAAGGCATGGCTGAGGACTGGCTCGACGAAATCGGCCGTGACGACTGGCCGTTCCTTTCCCTGGGGGTGGAGGAGATCCGGAAGGTGGAAGCGGCCATTGGGCGCTTCTTCCTCACCCATACCAAGCAGGAACTCTACGAAGGCTCCATCCAGCGGCGCGTGTTCCTGTACGCGGTCTCCAGTTTCCAGGATATTGCCGAAAGCCCGCAGCTCGCCGCCCGGTCCTACTGGCGGGAGGTCTCCCACCCCGAGCTCAACGAGACCCTGCGGTACCCCGGGCCGTTCGCGCAGCTGTCCGAGACGGCGCTGAATCCGGACCCCCGGCGGCGGGCGCCGCTGCTGGGGGAGCACAATAGCGAGGTCTATGGGGACCTCCTCGGTCTTTCACAACAGGATATCCTGCTCCTACGGCAGGCGGGGGTCATCTAACCCGGCTTCGTCCGGCTTGCGCTAGGAGGAGACCATGGGCGCGCTTGACGGCGTGAAGGTTGCGGAATTTGCGTGGGGCATGGCCGGGCCGGGATCGACGCGGAGCCTCGCGGCGCACGGCGCCGAGGTCATTCGCGTCGAAACCGGGGCCTTTCGGTTCATGGGCGGGCTCAGCGAGGCGCGCGGGGAAGGGACCAGCGGCAACTACCCGAATAAACGCTGCCTGAGCCTGAACCTCAAGGACCCGCGGGGGATGGAGGTGGCGCGGCGCCTCATCGCCTGGGCCGACATCATGACCGAAAGCTTTTCTCCGGGGACCATCGCCCGCATGGGCCTGGGGTACGATGAGGTACGGAAGATTAAGCCGGACATCATCATGATGAGCGTCAGCATCCAGGGGCAGACCGGTCCCTACGGGCGGCATCCGGGCTTCGGGGTGCTGGCCTCGGCCATCACGGGGCTGACCCATGTCACGGGCTGGCCCGACCGGGAGCCGGCCTCGCCGGGCGCCTACTCCGATTCCACCACCCCGCGGTTCGGCGCGGCCATCCTGCTGGCGGCGCTGGCGTGGCGTCGGCGTACCGGCCGCGGCCTGTACATTGACCTGACGCAACTGGAGTCCGTGCTCCATTTGTACGCACCCCCGCTCTTGCAGTACTTGGTGAACGGGGAAGAGACCCAGCGCGCGGGCAATGCCCATCCGTCCGCGGCGCCGCACGGGGTCTACCGGTGCCGCGGAGACGAGCGCTGGTGTGCGATTACGGTGTTCACCGACCAGCAGTGGGCTGCCCTGTGCCAGACGGTGGGCGACCCGGCGCTCAGGGAGGACTCCCGCTTCGCCACCCTGCGGGGGCGTAAGGACCACGAGGCCGCGCTGAACGCAGCCATCGAGCGCTGGACCTGCACCCAGACTCCGGAGGAAGTGATGGCCCAACTGCAAGCCGTGGGGGTGCCAGCCGGGATCGTGGCGACGGTGGCCGATATCGCCTGCGACCCGCAGCTGCAGTTCCGCCAGAACTTCGTGGACCTCCCGCTGCCGGATGGCGGGGTCTCGCGCTTCAACCGGGGGGAATCCTTCATCCTTTCGGAGACTCCCGTCGTGATGTCCCGGCCCTCCCCCACCTTGGGGCAGGATAATGAGTACGTCTGTACCCAGATCTTGGGGTACAGCGCCCAAGAGTATCGCGACCTGGTAGCAACGGATGTTCTGGCCTGACGTGGTGAGTTTTGTCCTCGGCGGGACGTGGGTCCACGCTGCGGGCACAGCAAGACGATAGGAGGATCGTTTCGGATGAATCGTCAAGAACTCCTGGCGTGGTTGCAGACCTGGTATCCTGCGCACTGCCAGTGCGGGAAGGGCGCCTGGGGTCCGGGGCACAGCGAGGAATGCCTGGTGCAGATGCTGGAAGCGCTCGCGCCGGAGATTGAGCGCCGCTCCCTGGACGCCATCGCCCACGGGCTGTAGCCCAGCCTAGTGTTCTGTCATGGATGAATTGCTGGGTGGTAGGGGCGGGTTGCAAACCCGCCCCTACCGAGCGGTATCCCTCAAATCACGGCTGATAGAGCACTAGTGCCTCGTCAGGCATGAAGTGATGGGTAGAACTGCCGCCGTCAACGGCACGCCCGCCCGTCAGGGCGGCGGGGTGGAACCCATCACGGTAGGAGTGACAGAGCACTCGCCGCCTGGCCGGACCGCGGAGGACGGCGGCTCGGCCAGGCTATCCAGTGTAGTGACGGAGAAGAATCGTGGCAGCAACGCTCCCGTTAGCTGGGGTCAAGGTCCTGGACCTTGGCCAAATGGTCGCCGGGCCGTATTGCACCAAGCTCTTGGCCGGCCTCGGCGCAGAGGTGATCAAAGTTGAGCGGCCCGGCCCGGGCGACCCGGCTCGGAGGGTCGGTCCCTTCCCGGACGATGTGCCCGACGCCGAGAAGAGCGGCCTGTACCTCTACCTCAATACCGCGAAGCGGAGTATCACGCTCAACCTGAAGACCGAGACCGGGAAAGCCATCTTGCGCCGGCTGGTCGAGTGGGCCGATGTGGTCGTGGAGAACTTCGAGCCCCGGGTCCTGCCGGAACTGGGCCTGGATTACGCCAGCCTGGAGCGGATCAAGCCGTCGCTGGTCATGACCTCGATCACCAACTTCGGCCAGGACGGCCCCTACCGCGACTACCGCGGCACCGAGATGACCATCTTTGCCGCAGGCGGCCTGATGTACCAGATCGGCTTCCCCGAGCTCCCACCCCTGAAGTTCGGCGGCAACATCGTCCAGTATTCGGGTGGTCTGAGCGCCTTCACCGCGACCCTCTTCGCCCTCTACCACGCGGAGATGACGGGGGTCGGCCAGCACGTGGATGTCTCGCTGGCCGAAGTCATCGCTTCCAACCACTTCCAGAGCGTCGTAGAGTATATCTACACGGGAATGGAGCACAAGCGGAACCGCACCATGATGATCTTCCCCACGCAGGACGGCTATGTGAACGCCACCACCCAGGCCCATATGTGGCCCCGGTTCCCCGGTGTGGTGGGCATGCCGGAGCTGCTGGAGGACCCGCGGTTCCAGACGGTAGAAGGGCGGCGCCAGTACCACGACGAGCTGGAAGCCATGCTCCTCCTCTTCATGGTGGAGCACACCAAGGAAGAGGTCTATCATATGGGGCAGGCCGCCCATCTCCCCTTCGGCTACATGGCCAGCGTGGAGGATCTGACCAACTCGGCCCAGTATCAGGCCAGGGGCTTCTTCGTAGAGATGGACCACCCGGCCGCGGGCAAGCAGACGTACCCCGGCACGCCCTTGCGGGTCGGCCAGTCGCCCTGGCAGCACGGGCGCGCGCCGTTGCTCGGCGAGCACAACGAGGA
>JACQUQ010000203.1 GCA_016210175.1 Chloroflexota bacterium
GCCGAGGCCCTGGACTACCTCTTTGGCACCGGGGAGTACGCCGGGCGTGACACCAGCAGAGAGCCCCAGGTGGTCCTGCTGGACCTGAAGCTGCCCAAGGTGGACGGCCTGGAGGTCTTGCGGCGCTTGCGTGCCGACCCGCGCACCAGCCTCCTGCCCGTGGTGGTGCTGACCTCGTCGGACGAGGAGAAAGACATGGTGGAGAGCTATCGCCTGGGCGCGAACAGCTACGTGCGCAAGCCGGTGGACTTCCTCCAGTTCACGGAAGCCACCCGGCAACTGGGCATGTACTGGCTGGTCTTGAACGAGCCACCGCCGATGAGCCGATGAGCCGCTAAGGGGTGCCTGCAAACCCGTTCCTTGCGACCGGCTCAAGGGACGGGCGTTGCCGTCGACCAGCGTAGTGCAGAACTGGTGACGTTTTCGGCATGGGCAACCGGTAGGGGCGCAGGGACCTGCGCCCCTACCACCGCCCGATCCCCGACGACTTCCCCTGATCGTGCATGAGGCAACGCCAGGTGCCAACAGGCGTGCAGCGGCCAGACGAAGGTGGGTAAAGGGGTACGATGGGAAAGCCCCTGCGGGTGCTGAACGTCGAAGACTCGGAAGATGACGCCCTGCTGCTGCGGCGCCACCTGGCGCGCGCCGGGTACGACCTGACCATCGAGCGGGTGGACACCGCCAACGCTCTGACGGCCGCGCTCGACCGACAGGAGTGGGATATCGTCATCGCCGATTACGTCATGCCCCACTTCAGCGCGCCCGCGGCGCTGGCCCTGGTGCAGGAGCGCGGCATCGACCTCCCCTTCATCATCCTCTCCGGCGCCATCGGCGAGGAGACCGCGGTGGCCGCCATGCGCGCGGGCGCCCATGACTTCCTGGTGAAACAGAACCTGACCCGCCTGGTGCCCGCCATCGAGCGGGAGTTGCGGGAGGCGGCGGTCCGGCGGGAGCGCCGGCGGGCCGAGGAGGCGCTGCGGGCCAGCGAGGCCCGGCTCCGGCTGCTGATGGAGCAGGTGCCCGCGATGGTGTGGACCACGGACACCGACCTCCGGGTGACGGCGACCTGGGGCACAGGGTTGGCCGGACTGCACCTGCGGTCCAACCAGACGGCCGGCATGACGCTGGCGGAGTACTTTCAGACCGATGCCCCGGACCTTGTGCCCATCGCGGCACACCGCCAGGCCCTCCGGGGCGAGCGTGCGGTCTTCGAAATGACGTGGCAGGGGCATGCCTACCAGTCTCACGTCGAGCCGCTGTACAGCGCCGCCGGCCGGCTGCTGGGCCGCATTGGCGTCGCGCTGGACATCACCGAGCGCAAGCGGGCGGAGGAGGCGCAGCGCTTCCTGGCCGAGGCGGGCAGTGTGCTCGCCGCCTCCCTCGATTACGAGACCACCCTCCAGAACGTGGCGCGCCTGGCGGTGCCATTCCTGGCCGATTGGTGCCTCGCCGATGTGGTCGAGGAGGACGGGGCCATTCGCCGGGTGGCCGCGGTCCATGCCGACCCGGCCAAGCAAGAACTGACCGAGGAGTTGCGCCGCTTCCCGCCCGACATGTGCAAGGCGGAGGGGGTGCCCAGCGTGTTGCGCACCGGCCAGGCGGTTCTCGTCTCCGAGGTGTCTGATGCCCAGATGGAGGCCGCGGCCCAGAGCGCCGAGCACCTCCGGATCTGGCGCGCGCTCGGCTCCCGGTCCTCCATGGTGGTGCCGCTGCGGGCCCGCGGCCGCGTGCTGGGCGCGCTCGCCTTCGTCTCGGCGCGGCCGGGCCGCTACGGACCGGCCGACCTGGCCCTGGCCGAGGAGTTGGCCCGCCGTGCGGCCCTGGCCGTGGACAACGCCCGGCTCTACCGCACCGCCGAGGCCCAGCGCCGCCGCCTGGAGACCGTGCTGGAGCAGATCCCGGAGGGTGTCCTCATCGGCGAAGCCCCCGACGGCCGGTTCGTCCTCTGGAACAGTGCCGCCCAGGGCTTCTGGGACCGTCCCATCGCCGGGGATAGCATGAAGCAGCGGTTCTATCGCGTCCGTCCCAGCTATGCCGGCGGGCAGCCCTACGCCTTTGAGGAGTTGCCCCTGATGCGGGCGCTGCGGGGCGAAACCGTCCTGGGTATGGAACTGGCCTGGTCGAACCCCGACCAGACCCGCACTATCGTCCTCATCAACGCGGCCCCCATCTACGACGAGCAGGACCGGATCATCGCGGCCGTGACCGTGTTCCAGGACATCACCCAGCGCAAGACCATGGAGCAGATGAAAGACGACTTCCTGTCCCTGGCCGCCCACGAGCTCAAGACGCCCCTCACCGCTATCAAAGGCCACAGCCAGCTGCTGCTGCGACAACTGGCCCGCGGACAGACGGTGCTGGACGAGGTGGAGGCCCGGATCCTGCGCACCATCGCCGAGCGGGCCGACTACATGGCCGGGCTGGTCAGCGAACTCCTGGACCTCTCGCGCATCGAGACCGACCGACTGGCGCTGCACCCCGAGCCCGTGGACCTGGCGCAGCTGCTGCGGGAGGTGGTGGCCCAGCAGCAGGGACTCCACGCCGATCATCCCTTCCTCCTGGAGGGGGCCGACCAGCCGGTGTGGGGCGTCTGGGACCGGGGACGGCTGGAGCAGGTGCTCACCAACCTCCTGGACAACGCCGCCAAGTATAGCCCGCCCGGCCGGCCGGTCACGGCGCGCCTGCGCGCGAGCCAGGGCCAGGCGCACGTGGCGGTGCAGGACCAGGGCATCGGCATCCCGGCGCGGGACCTGCCCCACCTGTTCGAGCGCCACTTCCGGGCTAGCAATGTGGGCATGGCGCCCTCCGGCCTGGGGGTAGGGCTGTACCTGTCCAGCCAGATGGTACGGCGGCACGGCGGGCGTCTCTGGGCCGAGAGTGTGGAAGGGGAAGGCTCGACCTTCCACGTGGAGCTGCCCCTGGACGGCGCGCCACCGCAGCGGTGACGGTGTCGTGCCGGCAGCGCCGTGGCTCTGGGGCAGCATCAAGAGGCGTTTTCGGCATGGGCAACCGTGGTAGGGGCGCAGGGCCCTGCGCCCCTACCACCGCCCGATCCCCTACGACCTGCCCTGATCCTGCTCTGGGTGGCCGTTCCCCTGGCGCTGGTACCCACGAGCGGTAGCGCCCAACCTGCGCATGCCTGTCGCCCCGTCCGAGCGGGATGGGCCACGATCTCGCGGCTCCCGCGCCACGGTCGTTATAAGAAGAAGACGCATGGCGAGCGTGCGCGCGGTGCCGCACCGGGGCGCTCGGACTATCGCGCAGGTGCATGGCAGCGCGACATTGGACCGCGTCTCCTTTCCGGCGAATTGCAACAGGGCGGGGCGTTGGTCGTTATGGACTTCAGGCGAATGCTCAGCAACCGTGTTCCCACAGCAGGTTCCCTAGAAGTTCGGGTCACCCTCGTGCGCCTGCCCTGCCGCCGCAGCACCCCCATTGCCAGCGCCGGTTATCGCAGCAGTCCTGCTGTCCCTCCCCGCTTCCTCCGCGCTGGCACGAGCGTGTCCCCCAGTAGCGCGATGGCGCGTCCCCTGCGGGGGAGCGCGCCGGACACACCGCGCACGGGTGGCGGCTGGGCCGCGAGCCGGGTATACTACAGAGCGGGCTGCGGGTGCGCATCCACGGCGCACTTGGTTCGCTGGCTCTCACTACCCCGGAAAGGAGAAGCGCTGTGAGCCTCAGGGCAGCACGCCAGCCACAACGACAACGTCGCGTGCTCGTGGTGGAGGACGACCAGGCTATTACGCGCTTTGTCTCGCTGGCCCTCGAACAGGAAGGGTATCAGGTGCAGACGGCGGCCAACGGCGCCGAGGCCATCGCTCAGGTGGAGCAGGAGTTGCCCGACGTCATCCTGCTGGACATGCTCATGCCCGTGATGGACGGCTGGGAGTTTGCCCGACGCTTTCGCGAGCGCTGGAACCGGAAGGTGCCTATCGTGGTGATGACCGCGGCGACCAATGCCCAGGAGCGCGCGGAACAGATCCAGGCGGAGGGCTTCCTGGGGAAGCCGTTTGACCTGGATGACCTGCTGGCAGTGGTGGAGCGCCGCACGCGCGGCCGCAACAGCACCCTGTCGCCCTAACCCAGACCGCACTGCGGGGTGACGGCCGGCCAGGGACCATGATGCTTCCCTGCGTTCGGCACGACCAGAACTACCTCGTGCGGCATGTGCGGAGGAGCCCCAGCCGACAGGCTCAGGGGAACCTCCATCGAAGGGAACCATGACCGGAGTTCCCGTTCGTCCTGAGCCTGGTCGAAGGACGAACGGGAACTCCTTGACCTGACCGGGAACGCAAAAGCCCGGTTCTCCCTCCGGCCCTGAAGGCAGGTGGGGGTGCGCGCGGGCTGTCCACGGGGTCGGCGGCTGCACCTCTCCCACCCGTGCGGCAAGGAGGCGCGCCCGGCCCAGCAGAGGGACACTTCTCTGTGCCCTCCGAAGACCTCCCCCCGGCCCAGCACCCGCAAGGCGAGCACTCACTACCAGCTCCCGCCCGTGGCAATACGGCAGGAAAAGGACCATTGGGCGCGGGACGCGCTTGACTTGTATCAAGACTTTTAGGATAGTGTTGGTCGTGAGGGCTTTCGCCTCGGCCACACGCCTTCTCTCCGTGTGATGCCCTCCGCGCCGGGAGAGTTCTATGCGTGGCCCACCAACCCTGCACACCGTTGCGCTTTTCTCCCTGCTCGCAGTAACATACACTATCAGTTCGCACACCGATCGGCCGCCACCGGCCCGCTAGGGGAGTGTTGGGAGCGTGTGAACGTCAGCTTCGGAGCAGGCGGCGAGATCCAACGCGGTATGGAGGACAGCATATTGAGTGATGTTCGTTCGGGTACACTGAAAGTTGGGGTTCCCAAAGAGATCGTCACCGGAGAGCGCCGCGTGGCGCTGGTCCCGGATTCCGTCGGGCGCTTGCTGAAGGCTGGCTTTGCGGTGCTGGTCGAAGCCGGCGCCGGCGAGGGGGCCTTTTACGCTGATCGGCAGTACGAGGACGCGGGAGCGCGCATCGTCACCGGCGCGGCCGACCTCTTTGGGCAAGCGGATATCGTCTTGAAAGTCCAGAAGCCGACGGTGAACGACGCGCTGGGGGCGCATGAGGTCGAGCTGATGCCCGAAGGCGCGACGCTGATCACCTTCATTCAACCGCTGCTCAATCCCGACCTGGTCCGGCTGCTCGCCAAGCGGCGGATTACGAGCTTTAGCATGGACGCCATCCCGCGCATCGCTCGGGCGCAGGCCATGGATGCGCTCTCCTCGCAGAGCGCGGTCGCGGGGTATAAGGCGGTGCTCATCGCGGCCAACGCGCTGGGCAAGTTCTTCCCCATGATGATGACCGCCGCCGGGACTATCGCGCCCACCAAGGTGCTGGTGATGGGCACCGGGGTGGCCGGGCTTCAGGCCATCGCCACCGCGCGCCGCCTGGGGGCGGTCGTGCAAGGCTATGACATTCGGCCGGCCACCAAAGAGCAGGTGGAAAGCCTGGGCGCTACCTTTATCTCCCCGCAACTCGCCGAGCAGACGGAGACCACCGGGGGGTATGCGCAGCAGCTTGCCGAGGACGCGCAGGAGCGAGAGCGCGCGCTCGTCCAGCGCGTGGTCAAGGGTGTGGACATCGTCGTGACCACCGCGCTGATCCCCGGCCGGCGCGCGCCGGTGCTGGTCACGGCGCCCATGGTCCAGGAGATGCAACCGGGGTCGGTGATTGTGGATATCGCCGCGGAGATGGGGGGCAACTGCGAGTTGACGGAGCCGGGCACCGTCGTGGTGCGGCACGGCGTGACCATTCATGGCCCGCTGAACCTGCCCAGCGCCATGCCGGTCCACGCCAGCCAGATGTATGCGCGCAACATCTCGAACATGCTGCTCCACCTGACCCGCGAGGGCCAGCTCCACCTGGACTTTGAAGATAGCATCACCGGGGCGTGCTGCATCACGCACAACGGCCAGGTCCTCCACGAGGCCAGCCGTGCCCTCGTGAGCGCCAGCACCCCGGACGCATAGGTACGAGAGGATACGTTATGGAAGGACTCCTGGCAGCGATTTCCATCTTCGTCCTGGCCATCTTTGTCGGGTTCGAGGTCATCACCAAGGTCCCGCCGACCCTGCACACCCCGCTCATGTCCGGCTCCAACGCGATCTCCGGCATTGCGCTCATCGGGGCCATGCTGGTCACGGGGTCGGCCGATTCGACGCTCGGCCTGGTCCTGGGCTTTGCCGCCATCATCATGGCCACGGTCAACGTGGTCGGCGGCTTCCTGGTGACCGACCGCATGCTCCAGATGTTCAAGGGTAGGACGGACCGGCAATGATCGACTTCACCGGCTCGCTTCCAACACTGATCCAGGTCAGCTACCTGGTCGCCGCGGGGCTGTTCATCTTCGGCCTCAAGCGGCTGGGGTCGGTCGCCACCGCCAAGTCGGGCAACCTGCTGGCCGCCACGGGCATGCTGCTGGCGGTGGTCGCCACCCTGGTGGACCGCAGCGTCATCAGCTACGGGATGATCGCCGCGAGCATGGCCACTGGCGCGGTCATCGGGGCCGTCGTTGCCCGCACGGTCAAGATGACCGCCATGCCCCAGATGGTCGCGATCTTCAACGGACTGGGCGGTGGCGCTTCGGCGCTGGTCGCGTCGGCGGAGTTCCTCCGCTTGAGTACCGGAGGCCCGGCGGCGTCGCTGGATGTGCGGATCAGTATCATACTGGGCGTCCTCATCGGGGCGGTGACGCTCACCGGCAGCATCGTTGCCTATCTGAAGCTCGAAGAGCGGATCAACACCCGCCCCATCACCTACCCGCTTCAGAACGCCCTGAACCTCGTGCTCTTCCTCGCCATCGTCGCGCTGTCCCTCTACCTCATCGGCGTGGAACCCATGCTTGCCGTCTTCCTCGCGGTGTTGGCAGGATCGCTCCTCCTCGGGGTGCTGCTGGTGATCCCCATCGGCGGGGCGGACATGCCGGTGGTGATCTCCCTGCTCAACTCCTACTCCGGCCTGGCTGCGGCCGCAGCAGGCTTTGTGCTGGGCAACGCGGTGCTCATCATTGCCGGGGCCCTGGTGGGCGCATCAGGCATTATCCTCACCCGCATCATGTCCAAAGCGATGAACCGCTCGCTGACGAACATTATCTTCGGGGCGTTCGGTACGCTTCAGGAGGGCGCCGCTGCGGGCGCGGGCGGACAGAACGACAAGGTGGTACGGGAGGTCACCCCCGAAGAGGCGGCGATGATCCTGGGCTACGCCCGTTCCGTCATCGTGGTGCCGGGGTACGGCCTGGCGGTGGCCCAGGCCCAGCACGTGGTGCGCGAGCTGGCCGACCTGCTGGAGAAGCGCGGCGCCGACGTGAAGTATGCCATCCACCCTGTCGCCGGGCGGATGCCCGGACACATGAACGTGCTGCTGGCAGAGGCGGACGTGCCCTATGACCGGCTCTACGACCTGGACCAGATCAACTCCGAGTTCGAGCGGGCGGATGTGGCCATCGTGGTCGGGGCCAACGATGTGACCAATCCCGCGGCACGGAACTCCCCCGACAGCCCGCTCTACGGGATGCCCATCCTTAATGTGGACAAAGCCCGCAGCGTGCTGTTCTTGAAGCGGAGCATGAATCCGGGGTTCGCGGGCATCGATAACGATCTCTTCTACCTGGAAAAGACCATGATGCTCTTCGGCGACGCCAAGCAGTCACTGACCAAGCTGGTCCACGAGGTGGAAAGCGTGTAGCGTCCGCCGGCGGGAAGCACCGGCCAGACGGGATGTCCTGCTGGCCGGGACATACGGTGCCACGACAACGGGCGGCGTTGCCTGAGCAGGGTGCAGGCAGCGCCGCCTGCGCGTGGCGCACCCCTTCTCCTCCGGCTGCGGCGACCCACCGCCGCTCGCCGACCATACCCACCCCAGCGCCACCCAAACCTCCCGTAGGCACGATGTGGTAGCGTTCTGTCAGGCCTCGTTTGCTGAGGTGCAGCGAAACCGCGCGAACGTATGCGTTGGCGACGCTTCACTTGACACTTACTTATCGTGTGGTGGTCTGGCACCCCTGATGAGCGCCCCGATACCAGAACACGCGACGCGCGGCGCCGCGCGACCTGCCTTCCGGATTGCACCAATATTTTTCGCATCGCGAGTCATTCCAGAAAACCTCACCAGCCCGTCCCTTTTCCACCTCCGCTGCCGTTAAGAACCTCGTATCTGCCCGACCTGGGGAGAACTGGTAGAAGGAGGGACGGTATGCCAGCTAACTCGCCGCGTCGAGGGGGGAACCTCTGCATCGGCCGTCGGCATCCCATGACCGGCATGCACGCCGACCCAGCGCCGCACCGTGCGGCCCCGCCGGGCTACCCACAGCAAGGGAGGGCCGGGCGATGATGCCCCGCCAGGCCCGCATCCTGCTGGCGGGGGCGCTGGCGCTCTCTGGGATAGTAAGTGTCTTCCCCCATGCGGCACTCAGCGCCAGCCCCTACCGCCTGCCCTATCCCGGCGGCGTTACCTACCGGGTGAGCCAGGGGAACGGCCAGGGCAGCCACCTCGGCAAGATGTACTACGCCATCGACTTCGCCATGCCCTCCGGGAGCACCATCGTCGCTACCCGCGGCGGCCGGGTCACGATGGTGAAGGAGAACGGGACGCTGGGCGGGTGCAGCAGCGCCTACTCCAGCCACGGCAACTACGTGGTGGTCAACCACGGCGACGGCACCCAGGCGCTCTACCTGCACCTCCAGTACAACGGCGCCCTGGTGAAGGTGGGCGACACGGTAGCCCAGGGCCAGCCCATCGCCAGGAGTGGCGCGACGGGCTGGGCCTGCGGCGCGCACCTCCACTATCAGCTGGAGCGGGCCGGGAGCTCGTGGTTTACGCAGTCGGTTCCCTCTCCCTTCGCGGAGGTGACGATCAACGGCGGGATCCCCGTCGCCGGGCGGTCGTATACCTCGGAGAACTACCGGGCCACGGCGACCGCAACCCCAGCGGCTCCGACCCCAACCGCCACACCCACCGAGACGGTACCCCCGCCATCCACCGAGACCGCGACCGTCACGGCCACCCCCACCGAGACCGCGCCGGCGACGACCACACCCACCGAGACCACGACCGCCACCGCCACAGCAACCGCCACCGCCACAGCAACCGCCACGGCGACGGCCACCCCCACCGAAACCGCGACCGTCACGCCTGCGCCGTCCGCCCCGTCGTCATCCAGCGGCGGCGGAGGTGGGGGAGGTGGCGGCGGCTCATCGCCCAGCTTCGCCGCGCCCAGCCCGGAGCCGACGGCTCCCACCCCGGACGTGCAGCAGGCGGTGCGGGGGACCGTCGCCGCCACGGGTGGCACGCTGGCGACCGACGATGGCAGCATCCAGGCGGTGTTCCCCGCGGGCGCCGTCACCGAGTCGGCAACCGTGACCCTGGAGCCGGTGCTGCTCGCTCCGGCGCCGTCCCTGGATGCGGCGAGCGTGCGCCTGGAGGACACCGGGGGCGCTCCCCGCATGACCATCCAGGCGGCCACGTTCCCGGCCCCTGCCCCGCCGCCGGGGTTCCGGCTGGGGGAGACCGCGGTCTGGCTGCGGGCGGTAGATGACCAGGGCCAGCCCATGGCCGGCTTCCTCCAACCTGTCACCCTCTCCCTGCGCTTCACCAGCGACGACCTGGGAGCGGACCAGCCCCCGGCCAGCCTGACGCTGCAACGCTGGATTGGACCGGCGTGGCAGGACATCACGCAGACGCGCGACCCGGAAGCCACGACCATCCGGGGGACCACGACGACGCCGGGGCTCTTCGCCCTGGCAGCAGAGCTGCCTCGGCCGACGCTGGCCGGGCCACAGGAGGGGGCAGTCATCGCGGACTTTGCGCCGGTGTTACGCTGGAGCAACCCACCGGGCGCCACCCAGTACCAGGTCCAGACGATGCCCTACGGGGACGATGGACCGGCCCTCAACCTCATCATCGGCGCGCTCGACCTGGTGCGCCAGGCCCGCTTTGCGGTCCCGGTCCCCTGCCTGAGCCCCGCAGATCCGAGCGCCTGCCCCGGTGGGCGGAGCGGGAACTTCATCCTGCTGCCCGATATGGGCTATGTGTGGCGGGTGCGTACCGCCAGCATTGCCGCGGCCCTGGACGGGAGTGACCCGCGCTGGAGCGGATGGGTGACCTCCAGCTTCCGGACCCCGCCGCCCACCTCCAGCACGATCACGCCGCTGGCCCTGGCGGGGCACAGCCTGGCTTCCAGCCTGACCCCCACCGTGCGCTGGGCCAACGCCAACACCCGCATCTTCTACTACGAGGTGCAGCTCAGCCAGGACCCGGCCTTCGAGACGGACCCGGCCCGCGCCCGCGCCGCAGTGTACTGGGAACTGGTGCATGGCGGCGCCTCCGTGCCGGCGAACAGCTACACCGTCCCGGCTGACCGTCCGCTCCAGAGCGGGACCCGCTACTACTGGCGGGTGCGGCCGCGGGTCCAGGGCGACGGGGCGCCGGTGGCCTGGTCAGATACCTGGGACTTCTCCACGCCGTAATCCACGTAGCACCACCAGGTCAGGTCGGCTGACGCAGGCGACGGGCTCCTGAGAGCCCGTCGCCTGCGGTCGTTCCGCCCACCGGCTGCGCCCTGCGCCACCCGCAGGCACCGGGCTTCTGTGTTCTTGGAAGCCGCGGGAAATCCGTTCGTGGTGAGCCGGGTCGCACCATGGACGGGTTTCCCGCTCGCCCTTCGCCTGGGCTCAGGACGAACAGGAACTTCTGCGCTTGCCCGCGCGCAGCAGCCCTGCGGCCGCTTTCCCCTGGAGGGACACCTATGCTACACTCGCATCCGCGACGGTGTGGCACACTCCTTTATGCATGAGGACGGAACAGGAGGGTGACGGTGCGCATCCGGCGACAGGAGTTCGAGTTTCTGGTGCGGCGGGCCATCAAGGAGCTCCCGCCGGCCTTCCGCGCCCGGCTGGTCGGCGTGGACGTGGTCATCGAGGACGCGCCGTCACCGGAGCTGCGGGTGGAGTTGGGGCTGGAGCCGGGGGAACTCTTGTTCGGCCTGTACGACGGCGTACCCCTGACGCACCCCGACCGCTACGCCGCCCCCTGGCGTCTCCCAGACCGCATCCTGCTGTTCCAGCGCACCTTCGAGCGCACCTGCGCCACGCCTCAGGAGGTGCTCGACGAGGTACGGAGCACCATCATCCACGAAGTCGGGCATCACTTCGGGCTCTCAGAGGACCAGCTCGAGGAAGTGTAGCGGTCCGTGGTGCGCCCTGAGCAACTCGGTGCGGCAACGAGAGCGCTCCCGGCATCCGTGCTGGGTTGCTGGTATAGCTGATATACTGGTAATAGGTCTGGCAGACTGATGCCCCGACAAGCTCCATGCCGGGGCGCGGCGCCGGGCAGGAAGGGACCCGCTGGTTGCGGCGCGGGGAGCCGTTTCCCTTCCGGTGCCAGAGCATGCATGGCGCATGCCTCACGGCCAGCGGGTCCGCGCTCACCCGTCCCGGCCTCGGGACCGGGCTGAGCGGGAGGTCGTCACACCATCGCCCAGGGGCTATCATGAAGGGATGGGGGAAGGCGTGCCTCCACCACTGCCACGGGAGGGACACGTTGATGCAGCCAACAGAGAGCAAACTGGCTCCGTTCGAGGCCCAGTTGGTGGACCTCTGGGACCGCCTAGTTCGGACCATAGGCGTCCATACCGTCAACGTCCTCATGGAGCGCGCCATCTGGGAGGCCTCCCGTCGGCATCCGGAGTTAGCCCTGATCGAGCGTCAGGACGATCACCTTGATTTTGTCGCCCTGGAGAAAAGCCTGGCCGGCCGCCCCGAATCGGAGATTGCGACGGCGTTCAACGACCTGTACACGGAGTTGCTGCTTATCCTGGCCCGGCTCCTGGGCAAGGAGATGGCCCTGCGGCTGGCCGAGGAGCTCCAGGTCAAGATGGAACAGGAGCGCAGGCCACGCAGCCGCAAAAGGGAGCGCTAAGCCCTTCCGCCCGTGCGTGCGGAGGGCCCGGTCGCTTGACCCGTGCGCGCGATACTACTGAGAAAGGAAGCTCCCCCATGGCGCCCGGTAACAGGAATAGGAAGAGGCGACAACTGAAGAGAATCTCGACCGGAAACGACCGGTTAGACGGGATTCTCCAGGGGGGTATCCCGGAATACTCCGTGATCTTCATCGCCGGGCTGCCGGGCACGGGCAAAACGATCTTGAGTCAGCAGGCGCTCTTCGCCAACGCCAGGGCTAACCGGACCGGCTTGTATCTCAGCACCATCTCCGAGCCGGTCATCAAAGTGCTGCGCTTCCTGCAAGGGTTCACGTTCTTTCGCCAGACCGACTTCGGGAAGCAGGTGATCTACGGCGACCTGGGGAGCGTCCTCCGCCGGGAAGGACCGGATGGGCTGCTGCGCCAACTGGAGGGGCTGGTGCGGGAGCACCGTCCCAGCCTGCTGGTTATCGACAGTTTCAAGGTACTCCGTGAGTCCTTCGCGGACCCGCTGACCTTCCGCGCATTCACCTCGGACCTGGCCGTCCGCCTCTCGACCTGGGAGGTCACGACGCTGCTGGTGGGGGAATACTCCGACGCGGACATCCAGAGCGGGCCGGAATTCGCCATCGCCGACGGCATTGTGTACCTGTACGGGACCGAGGAGGCGGAGAAACAGAAGCGGTTCCTCCGGGTCATGAAGATGCGGGGCACCGCCTTCTTCGCCGGGGAACACTTCTTCGACCTCAGTGACCAGGGCATCGACGTCTTCCCCCGTATGAGCCCGGAAGTGGTGGGGGAGTACGCGGTGCCGGGCACGCGGACAGGCTCCGTCATTGCGGGGTTGAACGCGATGCTGAATGGCGGGGTCTACGAGTCCACCACGACCCTGATCAGCGGGGGCACGGGCAGCGGCAAGACCCTGATGGCCCTCAGCTTCCTGGCCGCAGGGGCCATGAGCGATCAGCCCGGGCTCATGGTGAGCTTCGAGGAGAGCTCCAAACAGATGACGCGTAACGCCCAGGCTTTCGGATGGGACCTGGAGGGCTGGCAACACCGGGGGATCCTGGACCTGTTCCACGTGTCCCCCTCGGAGCTGGATGTGGACCGGCACGCCTACGTGATCAAGGAACGGGCCGACCGGATGGGAGCGAAGCTGGTCGCCATTGACAGCATCAGCGCGTTCGAGGCCACGGTCCCCAACCTGTCCAAGTACCAGAGCTATCTGTGGGCGATTAGTGACTACTTCAAGCGCAAGGGCATTACGGCGTTTCTGACCACCGAAATACCCGTTCCCTTCGAGGCGCTCGCCATCAGCACCAGAAACGTCTCCTTTGTGGCCGATAACATCATCTTCCTGCGGTATGTGGAGTTGGGCGGGGAGGTCAAGCGGGTCGTGGGGGTGCTCAAGATGCGGGGCAGCCGGCACGACGTCGCGCTGCGGGAGTATATTATCGAAGCCCCGCGCATCGCGGTTGGCGCGCGCCTGGAGCAGACGGGCCTGCTGAGCATCGTCCGCGGCTGATCGGGTGCGGAGACCCGCTCCCCCCGCAAGGGAAAGAGGAAGCACGCGCCCCGCTTCGTCTGGGAAAAGGGGCAGGGGTACCGCACCGCTGCGGCAACGCGGCGCCCGTGTCCTTCCCCCGTGCATCGGTCGCCTGCCTGCACGGCCTGGGGGCTAGCAGCGCGGCGCTCCCCTCCCGCTCCTGGGATGAGGACGGGGGAGGGAGAACACGGTTGGTTACAGTTGGTTGGTGTACGTAGAGGGGGTAGCAGATGGCCGAGCGGAGTCTGCCGCAGCGGCACCGTGAAGAGCTCCAGTTGATGGCAGTGCGGGAAATCCTGCGTGCGACCGCCGCCGCGCTCCCCCTGGACGAGATCCTCACGGTCATTGCGAACATGAGTATCATCGTCTTTGACGCCAGGGCCTCCTGGTTCATGCTGGCGGACGGCGAGCGCCTGCGCACCGTCGTCGCCCGCGGCGAGTCGGCGGAGGAGCTGAGCGCGACCAGGTGCGTGCTCGCCCAGGGCAAGGTGGGCAGCGCCGCCCTGGGCGGCCAGCCGGTCATCCTCCCACCCACGGCGGTCGAGCGGGCGGACCCCGTCCTGGGGGTCCTGGGCCGCGGCAGGCCGGTGGTCCTCCTGCCCCTGAGAACGCCGGATCGGATTCTGGGCCTGCTGGGTGCGGTGGTCACCTCGCGCGCCGCGCGGGATGTCTCCTTCCTGGTAACCCTCGCGGAACAGGCGTCGTCCGCCGTGGAGGCGGCGCGTCTGCGGGAAGAGACCGGTCTCTGGCGCGGGCGGCTGGATGCGGTCTTCGAGCACATGACCGAAGTGGTGCTGGTCTACGACCGGGAGGGCAAGCTGGCCCTGATGAACGCGGCGGCCGAGCGAGTCCTGGGTCCGCGGGGCGTCCGGCTGGGGGATACCGTTGAAGGGGTCGCCAGCAAGGTTGCCCTGGGTGACAGCCACGGGCGACCACTCCCCTGGGAACGTGCAGCCTGCGCCAGAGCAGTGCAGGGGGAGCTGGTGGAGCACCAGGAAGAGAGCCTCTTGCTGCCCGGTGGCGAGCTGCGCTACTTTGTCGTCAGCGCGGTCCCCCTCACCGTCGCGGGCCGGGTCCAGGGTGCGGTGGTGGTCTGGCGGGATATCACCCACATCAAGGAACTGGAGCACATGCGTGCCCAGTTCCTGGCGATGGTCAGCCACGAGCTCCGCACACCCCTGACCTCCATCATGGGCTACGCCCAGGTGCTCCGGCGGGATCTGGCCAGCGGCAGGCCCCCGGTGGACCCACAACACCGGCTGACGTCCATCGTAGACCAGGCCCAGCGGGCCAACACCTTAATCGCGGACCTCCTCGAAGTTGCCCGGGTCGAAACGGGGCATCTGAGCCTGAATCTCCAAGACGTGGCCCTGTCTGATCTCGTGCGCAAGACGGTGGAGGACAGCGCGGCCCTGGCCCCGGACCACCGTTTCACCCTGGAACTGCCCGATACGGCGCCTGTGGTCCGGGCGGACCCTGGCCGCATCGAGCAGGTCATGCGCAACCTCCTGAGCAATGCCGTGAAATACTCGCCCCTGCACACCGCGATCCGGGTACGGGTGCGGCCCGAGCGGGAGTGGGTGGTCGTATCGGTCGCGGACCAGGGTCGGGGCATCGCCAAGGAAGACCTGCCGCTGGTGTTCCTGCCGTTCCGGCGCTTCCGCCAGGGCCAGGAGTGGGAGACGGTGGGCGTGGGCCTGGGCCTCTTCATTTGCCGCGGCATCGTGGCGGCCCACGGGGGCGAGATCTGGGTGGAAAGTGCGCCCGGCGCGGGCAGCACCTTCTCTTTCAGCCTTCCCCTCCGGTGATGGCACGCGCCCCCTCGGTCCGCCCGAACATGGTGGCACTCCTGTTCCCTGCACCTTGGCCGCGCACCGCTCTGACCCTCCACCAGGGGGGGAGAGGGGAGGTTGCCCAGCGCTCCGTGGCGCCCGCCGTGCCCACCGCGGCAGCAGCCCCTTCTGGGCGGGGTGACACGCCCCTGATGACCGGCACCGGCCAGGAAAGGCCAGCAAAGGCAGCCGCGGTCCCCTCAAGACCGGAGTTGGCAGGTACCGGCCAGCAAAAACCGGAAAATTTTCCCACACCCGGTTGTTGCCCGTCCCCTTTGGGGCGCGCCCGCCGTTATACACGGCGAACCGAGCAGCCAAGAGCAGTAGCGCCAGCCAGAGAAAGGGAGGGCTCTCGATGGCATCCTCGCTCACTCTCGTGGATGAGACCACCCGAACCATGGTGTGCCCTCGCTGCGAAGAGCGGCAACCCATGCGGGATTACGTCACGTTGGGAATGAGTCCGCGCTATGCTCCCCAACTGAGTCCCATCTACCGTTGTCGCAAATGCCACCACCTATTTGCCATTCGAGAGCAGTGACCACCAGGGCGGCAGCCTCCCAGGGGCGCCCCCGCTCGCAGCCAAGCGCATACTGAGACCGTAGCCTTCACCAGGGGACACAGCCCCACCCGTGAAGGTAATTTTTTCCCCCACAGCTTGATAGTTATGTCAAGTGTGCGGGCTGGTCGGACGGACCGGGCAGGGTTGGCCCAGCTTCTCACCAGGACGGACGGTGCCGCCGGGGGCGACTGATGTGGCGGAGTAGGCCCGACATCCACAAGGAGGAAACGGCAATGCACCTGATTCGACGGTTTTGGCTGGAAGAGACCGGTGCCGACGCGACGGAGTATGCGCTGCTGGCCGCCCTCATCGCGGTCGCCATCATCGGCGGGGCCACCACGCTGGGCGATGCCATTGGCGACCTGTTCACCGGCATTGGCGGCACCGTTGACGGCGCCGGGTACGCCAACGACCCGACGGGCTAGCCCGCCCCGTCGCAGCGGGCTGGGGTAGGCCGTCAGCGGAGAACCCCGGCTGCACAGAGGTGACCCCGTGGTGCAGACCAGATGCTTATGGACCGATGAGCACGCTGCTGCTGGCACGGACTTTGCCCTCGGCGCAGCCATCGCCGCGGTCGTCTTCCTAGCCATGACCGCACTGCTGGATATCCCGCTGAGCAGCCTGCTGGATGACCTGCTGCATCTGGTTGAGGCGATACTCCTCCCATAGCACCCGATGCCCTACGGTGCGCGCGCTCTGTCACCCGTGGTGTGCGGGATACCGCACGGTAGGGGTGGGTTTCAAACCCGCCCCTACCAGCTCCTGTGAGAGAGCGCGCGCAGCAGCCCGTAGGGCATCGGTCGCAGCGCAACAGGGAAGGAGAGGAGCACCACCGTGGGCCTGGTACACCAGTTCTGCTCTGGCGAAGCGGGATCGGACGCCTCCGAGTACGCGCTGCTGGCGGCGCTCATTGCAACAGCAATCATCGGCGGGGCCTGGTCCTGGGGCACGGCCCTGGGCGCCTTCCTGGTCGCCCTGGGCAACACGGTGCGCAACCTGCCTGCACCATGAGCACGAGCTAACCGGCGTCCCCCAAGGCGTGTCTGCAAACCCGTTCCTTTCGACACGCTCAAGGAACGGGCGGCGTGCCCCTTCGGCAGAGTTTACCCTGAGCGCAGCCGAAGGGCTCAGGGCAGGCTTCGACCGGCTCAGGCAACGCCCTTTGCCAACAGGCCCTCGCGGCCGAGAGCCCGTTGGGGGCCGCCTCCTATCCAGATGAGAGTAGCAGCACGATGGCCTACACGCTCTCCGGCATGATGATTGTGACCCTGCTCCTGGCAGTGATTACCGACCTCCGCACGCGACGCATTTCCAACCGGCTCACCCTGCCGGTGGCCGCCCTGGGACTGGCCGTACACAGCGTCACGGCAGGATGGGAAGGGCTGGCGGCCAGCGGCGGCGGCTGGCTGCTGGCGGTGGGGTTACTGGCCGCCCCCTTTGCTCTGGGCTGGCTGGGCGCGGGCGATGTCAAGCTGGTGGCCGCGGTGGGCGCCCTCCAGGGACCCCAGTTCGTCCTGCTCACCTGCATCTTCACCGCCCTGTTCGGGGGCATCGTGGCGGTCATCGCCCTGGGACGGGAGCAGAAGCTGCGTCTGGCCCTGCGCCACCTGTTCCTCTCCTGGTGGCTCCCGGCCACCCCTGAGATGCAGGCGCTGGTGCGACACCGGACCCCCTATGCCCCGGCCATCGCCCTGGGGGCCCTGGCGACGCTCTTGCTGCTTGCCTGACTGCGAGGGTAGCGATGGTACGCCGCAGATGGTCCCACACGCTGCGGGCCGTGCGGGGAGCATCGCTCCCCCGAGGAGACGTTGGCCCAACCCCTCCCCCGGCCCCGGCGCGCAGTGGGGAGTGGGGCGCCAGTTCCCTCTTCCCTCCTCAGGAGAGGAGCGGGAGGAGGTCTGCTGCGGGGGAGCGCGGCAACGCGCTGGTCGAAATGGCCTTGCTGGTCCAGGTGCTCGTGCTGCTGCTGGCAGGGGTGCTGGAAGTCGGCCGGGTGCTGGAGGTGTGGGTGGTGACGACCAATGCCGCACGGGAAGGCGCGCGCCTCGCCGCCCTGGGCCAGCCCATCGGTGCAGTCCAGCAGCGGGCCTACGACTACCTGACGACCAGCCTGGCGGGCCGGACCGATGTGGTGCTGCCCGACCTCGCCAGCATCGCCGTCACCAACGCGGGCGGGCTCCCGGGGGACCCGGTGACCGTGGACCTGACCACCGGCGTCCTCATCATGACCCCCCTGATCCAGAACCTGTTTCCCACTCATCCCGTCCCGGTGCGCGGCGTATTGACCATGCGCCTGCAATAGGCAGGTGACGAGGAGGGGACATGCCGCGGGACCAGGAGGGGACGTCCGTCACCGAGTTCGCGCTGCTCACGCCGGTGCTGCTCCTGCTGCTCATGGGCATTATCGAAGGCGGTCGCATCTTTACCATCTGGCTCACGATGGAGCATCACGCACGCGAAGCCGCCCGCCTGGGCGCCGTCGCCGTAGGCGATCCGGCCCGCGAGCCGACCCTCGTGACCACCCTTGAGGATCAGGTGCGCACCGGCCTGCGCCGGGTGGCTATCGACCCGGACCGCCTCCAGGTAGCGATCGCCAT
Organism: Chloroflexota bacterium; assembly: GCA_016210175.1. GTDB lineage: Bacteria > Chloroflexota > Dehalococcoidia > SHYD01 > JACQUQ01 > JACQUQ01. The sequence continues at coordinate 18,484 of JACQUQ010000203.1, forward strand.
CGGCGAGGAGCCGGCCGGCGTGGTGGACGTCCACCTGCGCTATACCGTTGACGTGATCACGCCCATGATCCAGCAGTTGGTCCCGCCGGGATTCACCCTGCGCGCCTATTCGGCGATGCGGGTCGAATAGGGGTTCGACGATGGGACGTACCCCTGGCGCGTGCGCGAGCAACCCCGACCTCTCCCCCTGGCCCCCTCTTCGAGACGGAGCGGGGGAACCTCCTTCCCCCTCCTCAGAAGGGAAGGGGGCTGGGGTCTTCGGTCGTTTCGCAGGACTGATCCAGCAGATCCTCCTGCACCTGCGGCACCTCTGGCACAACCAGCGGGGCGTGACCGCCCCGGTCACGGCGCTGAGCATGATGGTGCTGCTGGGCTTCACGGCCCTGGCCCTGGACGGCGGCATCCTGTACCGCGAGCGGCGCGCCCTCCAGAATATCGCCGACGCGGCCGCACTGGCCGGGGCGCGCGAGCTGCCGGGGGATCCCATCCAGGCCCTGCTAGCGGCCGAGCAATACGTCCTGGAGAACGGCGGACGGCTAGCAGACATCGAGGAGATCGCCCTGACCACGCGCTTCAACCCGGAGGATGCGGTGCAGGTGCGCTTGCGACGCACGGTGCCGCTCTTCTTTGCTCCGGTGTTGGGCCACGTGCAGCAAGATGTCGCCGTGGCGGCCATGGGGTTGGTCACCCCCATCGAGCCGTACGATGTGTGGCCCTGGGGCGTCACCCAGGAGAGCCTGGTCTACGGGGTGGAGTTGACCCTCAAGGTCGGCTCCCGCAATAACATGACGGGGAACTTCATGGCCCTGGACTTCCCCGATAGCTCCGGAGCCTCGGACTACGAGGACTACATCAAATACGGTTGGAATGGTGACCTACCCGGCCCGGTCCCGCCCAACACCTGGACCATCGCCACCGAGACGGGCAACATCGCCGGTAAGACCCAGAAGGGGGTGGACGACCTCCTGAGCCAGCCGAACTGTACGCCACCCTGGGCCGATGTGCGCTGTCCCCGCGTGGGGATCGTTCCGGTGCTGGGCGCGTACACCTGGGACGAGGTGGCCGGGAAGTCCAGCGTGCAGGTGGTCGGCTTTGCGACCTTTCTGCTCACCGGCATCACCAATGCGCCCGCCGGCCAGAAGGAAGTCCACGGCGTCTTTCTGGAGTACGCCTACGGGGTAGGCCGCCGAAGCTGGGTGGGCCTGCCGCTGGAAGGGCTGTTGGGCGTGCGTCTATGGCAGTGATGCGGAATGGAGGCAGGACCGCTCTCCCATCCCCCGCAGGGAAGTGGACCGGAGGGTAGGTCTCGTGGGTAGCCCATGACCCAGGGAGGAGAAGACCCATGCTCAGCGGCAAAGGGGTAGTAGCGCTCGCGGTGGTCCTGGGACTGACGACCTCGCTCATGGTGTGGTACTACGTGGAACGCGCCACCGCCCAGGCCCAACCCGTCCGCACGGTGCCGGTGGTGGTGGCGACCCGGAATATCCCGTCCCGCACCCTGATTACCCAGGACATGGTTCAGGTGGCCCAGATACCGCAGGAGGCCCGCCACCCCGACGCCCTCAGCGACGTGGACTCCCCGGTGGGCAAGGTCACCAAGATCGCCCTCACCGCGCAGGAGCAGGTCCTGACCACCAAGCTCTTTGCCGAGCGCAAAGAGTCGGGGTTGGCCTTCCTCATCCCCCCCGGTCGCCGCGCCGTCTCCGTCGGCGTCAGTGAGCGCATCGGGTCGGGCGGGCTTATCGTCCCCGGCGACCGCGTGGATGTGGTGGTGATCTACGATGACCGCACCGTGGGCCAGACGATGGCGACGCTCGTCCTCCAGAATATCGAGGTGCTGGCGATTGCCCAACTGCTGGAAGGCGACGAGCGCAAGTCCACCACCGGCCGTTCCCTCTCCTCCCTGCAACTGGATAGCGGCCTGAACTCCGCCTCCAGCGCCATCGCCGGCGCGCAGAACGGGCGCACCATCGACCCAGCGCCCCAGCCCAACGCCAAGACGGCCACCCTGGCCGTGACCCCTGAGGAAGCTGCCCAGTTGATCCTCGCCGAGGAGATGGGGACCATCCGGCTGGCCCTGCGTCCCTACGGTGATACCGAGATCGTGCCACCGCCCCAGGCGCTGCTGCCGGGGACGACGCTCCCGGTCGCGGCGGCCTCGACGTCGTCCCCGGCCGGACGATAAGGAGGGCACGCTATGGCCTCAAGTCTGCGGGTGCTGCTGGTGGCCGAACACCCTGAGAGCACGAGCTATCTGCGACGGCTGCTCAAGTCCGCGCAATATGGGGTGGTCGCCGAGGTGGGCATGGGCGCGGAGGCGGTGGTTGCAGCCCGAGAGCACCGGCCCGATGTCATCATCGTCGGGCTGGAAGAGCCGACGGCACGGGGCTTGCGGACCATCGAGAGCCTGAAGCTGGCGGCGGCGGAGTACCCGGTCATCGCGGTGTCCTCCCTGGGAGACCGGGAGGCGCTACGCCGCACCATGGTCGCCGGGGCACGGGACTACCTGGTGCGCCCCATCAGCGCAGACGACTTCCGGCAGGCGGTGACCAACGTCCTGGAGACGGAGCGCCGACGCTCCAGCGCGGAGGAGCGGACGGTGACCGGCAATCCGGGGGAGATCATCACCGTCTTCGGCGCCAAGGGCGGCGTGGGCCGCTCCACGCTGGCGGCGAACCTGGCGACGGCCCTGGCCCAGGAGACCCATCAGCGGGTGGTCCTGATCGATCTGGACACCAGCCTGGGCGATGTGGCCTTGCTGATGAGTGTCGCCCCGGAGCGTACCATGGCCGACCTGGTGCCCCACATCGACCGGCTGGACTCGGATCTGCTACGGGACTTTCTGACCGTCCACGAGTCGGGGGTCCGGGTGCTGCCCGCCCCCATGCGGCCGGAAGAAGGCGAAGCCATCGAGGGCGCCCACATCGCCAAGGTGCTGGATGTGATGGTGAAAACCTACGATTACGTGGTCGTGGACACGCCGCGGACCTTCAGTGAAGGCGTGCTGTCCGCCCTGGACCAGGCGCACCTGGTGTTGCTGGTCGCCAGCCCCGACATCGCCTGCCTGAAGAGCACCAAGCTGTGCCTGGGCATGATGCGTCTGTGGCACTACTCCCAGGAGAAGCTCAAGCTGGTCATCAACTATCCCAGCAACAGCCGCGAGGTCGGCGGCCAGGAGATCGAAGAGGCGTTAGACTACCCCATCTTCTGGAAGGTACCCTACAGTTCCGCGGTTGCGGCGGCAGCCCGGCGGGGCCGTCCGGTCGTGCTCAACGCCCCCGGCAACTCCTACGCCCGGAACGTGGCGCGGCTGGCGAAGGTCATGGCCGGAACCTACCGCCCGGCGCGCGGCCTGTTCGCCCGCCTCCTGGAGCGGGTGTGAGGAAGCGCGACCCTCACCCCGACCCTCTCCCGCTGGGAGAGGGGGAAGCTCCGGCGCCCTCTCCCAGTGGGTGAGGGCGCCCTTCTTGCTCGCTGGTCACTGGTCGCTGGAAGAAGGGATGCGATATGTCGCTCTTGCGTGACCGCCGCAACCGCAACACCGCCGGGGGCGCGCCGTCCCCACTCCCAGAGGAGCCGCCGCCGCTGTCCGCCGGCCCGGCCGAGGACCTGCGCGCGCCCGCGGACCCCTTTATGGACCTCAAGTTCAAGGTCCATGAACGGCTTATCAAAGAGCTGGACCCTACCCGCATGGCCAGCCGTGAGCCTCGCGCCATGCGCGCCGAGGTCGAAGAGATCGCGCGCGCCCTGCTGGCCGAGGAGGACGTGCCCATGGCCCGCCAGGAGCGGGCGCGCCTGGTGGCGGAGATCGCCGATGAGGTGCTGGGATTCGGCCCCCTGGAGCCGCTGCTGGCCGACCCGACCATCTCCGAAGTGATGGTGAACAGCCCCAACCAGATCTTCTTCGAGCGGGCCGGAGTGCTCCACCTCAGCGACCGGGTGTTCCGGGATGCCGACCACATCATGCACATCATCGAGAAGATCGTGGCGCCCCTCAACCGGCGCATCGACGACAGCAGCCCTATGGTGGATGCCCGCCTGCCCGATGGCTCGCGGGTCAACGCCATCATCCCCCCCGTTGCCCTGGACAGTCCGTCCATCACCATCCGTAAGTTTGCCAAAGACCCCATCACCATCAACAACCTCGTGGCCTTCGGCAGCATCAGCGAGGAGATGGTGCAGTTCCTCGAAGCCGCGGTGCAAGTCCGCTTGAACATCGTGGTCTCCGGGGGCACCGGCTCCGGGAAGACCACCCTGCTCAACGTGCTGTCCTCCTTCATCCCCAACACCGAGCGTATCGTCACCATTGAGGACCCGGCGGAACTGCAACTGCGGCAACGCAATGTGGTGCGCCTGGAAACCCGCCCGCCCAACATCGAAGGCCGCGGCCAGATCGTGCAGCGGGACCTGGTGCGCAACGCCCTGCGCATGCGCCCCGACCGCATCATCGTGGGCGAGGTCCGCGCCGGCGAGGCCTTCGACATGCTCCAGGCCATGAACACCGGCCACGACGGGTCCCTCACCACGGTCCATGCCAACTCGCCCAGGGACGCGCTGGCCCGCATCGAGAACATGGTGCTCATGGCGGGGATGGAGCTGCCGGTGCGGGCCATCCGGGAGCAGGTGGCCTCGGCGGCCAACCTGATGGTCCACATCAGCCGCATGCGGGACGGGACGCGCAAGATCACCCACATCAGCGAACTGGTCGGCATGGAGGGCCAGGTCATTACGATGCAGGACCTGTTCACCTTCCAGCAGACGGGCGTGGACCTCCAGGGCCGGGTGCTGGGCCGCTTCCGGGCCGCCGGCATCCGCCCCAAGTGTACCGAGCGCTTCGAGCAGGCAGGGATCTTCCTGCCTCCCAGCGTGTTCGCTATCGAAGGGGCGGTGTGGGAATGAGGTGGGACTGGCTGCTCCTGGCCCTCCTGGGGGTGGTGTGCGTCAGCACCACCGGCCTGACCCTGGCCCTGTACTCGGTCTTGACCCGAGAGCGCCGCCTGTTGCTCCGACGCCTGAACCCCTATCACGCCCACGCGGCGGACGCGGCCGCGGTCCCGGAATCGGTCCCCCTCTCCGTGCTGCGGCACCGCCGCTTCAGCAACATCGCCGGGATCGACCGGCTGCTGGCCCAGCGCGACTTCGCCGAGCGCATCGCCCTGGACCTCGCCCGCGCCGGGGTCCCCCTGCGGGTGGGAGAGTACCTGTTCCTGCTCTGGGCCTGCGGCCTGGGGATCTTCACGGCGGTCCTGGCCGTCACCGACAGCACCATCCTGGCCACACCCGCAGGCATCGCCGGGTTCTTCCTGCCCCGCTTCTACGTGCGCCACCGGGAGCGCAGCCGGGTGTCTCGCTTCAACGAACAACTGGTGGATGCCATTGTCATGATCACCAACTCGCTCAAGTCGGGGTATGGCTTCCTCCAGGGCATCCGCGCCGTGACCCGGGAGCTGCCGGACCCCGCCGCGGCGGAGTTCTCCCAGTTGCTCCAGGAACTGACCATGGGCACCCCGGCGGAGGAAGCGCTCACCAACCTGACCCAGCGGGTACGCAGCAAGGACCTGGACATGGTGGTGACCGCCATGCTCATCCAACGGCAGGCGGGCGGCAACCTGGCCGAGATCCTGGATAACATCGCCTACACCATCCGTGAGCGCCTGCGTATCCAGCGGGAAGTGCGCACCCTGACGGCCCAGGAGCGGATGTCGGGCTACATTATTGGGGCCATGCCCGTGTTCCTCCTGGTGCTGCTCTCGTTCGCCAACCGCAGCTACGTTGACGTCCTGATCTCCACCCCGATCGGACACCTGATGCTGGTGGCTGCCGCCGTGCTGGAGGTCATTGGCTTTCTCATCATCAATCGCATCGTCGCCATCGACGTGTAAGGAGGGTGCGGCCCTCCGTCCCTCGCTCCCTTTCCCGTGCGGCCGGTCCAGGGCAGGCGCTGGGCGAGAGGGTACCCGCCGGGCAGGGGTGAGGGCCTGTACCACCGAGGGGAGGACGGCTATGCCCGTGTCCCTGGCGCTGGCCGGAGCCAGCTTTGTGACAGTCTTCCTGCTGGTCCTGGCCCTGGCCCCGCCCCAGGCCCGCCGCGTGCGTGACCGCCTGGCGCCCTACGGCTATGATGCGCCCGCGGGCAGCGCGTCGGTGCTGGCCGAGCCCTTCTGGCGGCGGGTGCTGCTGCCCCTGATGGACCGCATGGCCGGGGTCTTCCAGCGGGTGGCCCCCGCGCGCATTCGAGAGCAGACCGAAGCCATGCTGGAGATGGCGGGCAACCCCATCGATCCCGGCGTCTTCCTGGCGCTGCGGCTCGCGGGCCTGGTGGTCCTTGCCGGCATTGGGGTATTCCCGCTGGTCAGCGGGGCGCGCGAGTTCACCGCCGGCAATCTGCTGCTGGCGATCGTGAGCGTGTACCTGGGCGCGCGGGCGCCCCTCATCTGGCTCAAGCTCAAGGTCAGCGCCCGTCGCGCCGTTATCGAGCGTGCCCTGCCTGATGCCATGGACCTCGTGGTCGTGTGCATGGAAGCCGGCATGGCCTTCGATGCGGCGCTCCATAAAGTCGCCGAGAAGATCGACGGTCCCCTGCAAGCCGAGTTCGAGCGCACGCTCCAGGAGGTCCACCTGGGCAAGCTGCGGCGGGAGGCGCTCCGGGACCTGGGCCGTCGCACCGGCGTGCCCGACCTGATTGCGGTCGTCAGCGCGCTGGTGCAGGCCGACCAGATGGGCCTGAGCATTGCCCATGTGCTGCGCGCCCAGGCCGATGACCTGCGGATACGCCGCCGCCAGCGGGCCGAAGAGAAGGCCCAGCAGGCCCCGGTGAAGATGCTCTTTCCCCTGATCCTGTGTATCTTCCCGGCCATGATGATCGTGACCCTGGGTCCGGCCGTCATGGCTATCTACGAGAACATTATCCTCCGCTTGGCCGGGTAATGGTGCGCCGCCCTCGCCCACCCCGCCCCCCTGCGCTCCCAGGGCAAACCGCGCAGCGCAACGAGGCGGAGGGTGGCGAGGGCCAAAGGAGGCGTCATGCCCCACATCGATCTCTGGTCGCTGGTGCTCCCGGCCCTGGTGATGGGCCTGTTTGCCTTCACGGTGCTGCGTCAGCGTGGACCGTGGAGCCTGACCTTACGGGTGCTGGGTGGGGTGCGGCTGTCCCGGGGCGGGCCGAGCGCCTGTCCCCACCTGGGCATGACCGACGACCCCTTCGCGCACCGCGATGCCCCCTCCGAGGAGCACCGCTGCTACCTGTGGATGCAGCGCGACCGCATCGACCTCACCCATCAGAAAGGCTTCTGTCTCAGCCCGGCGCACACCTACTGCCCGTGGCTCTCTATCCGCCCGGCAGCCGCACCCACGCCGCTGTACCGGCGTCTCCCGGCGCTCGCGGGTCAGCACGCCCGGCGGGTGGCGGCAACCGCCGCCCCGGTGCTCCAGGCGTGGCTGCGGGCCGCGGCCGCGGCGCTGGCCCACGCCGTGGCCTGGGGCTGGCGCCAGGCCCGGACCGTCTGGCTCCCTGCCCTGACGGGGCGAATCCGCGCCGTGCTGCGCTGGGCGCTGCGGCAGGCAGCACGGGCCGAGGACACCCTCCGTACCTACGCCGCGGCCGTCGGCCCCAGCACTGCCCAGGCACGGGATGCGCTGGGGGGCCGCGTGCATCGCCTCGCCGGGGTCCTGGGCGCCGGCGTCGCCCGGTCCTGGGCGAGCCTGCGCCGGATCCTGGCGCATACGGCAGCCTGGCCGGGCCGCACCGCCGCACGGCTCCGCCCCCGCAGGGCACGCCCGGCCGCGCTCGCCCTGGAGCTGGCACGGCAGCACGGGCCTGAGCCGGGCGCAGCCGCACCCCACCCCGCTCCCGCGACGAGCCAGAGGCCGGCGTCTGCCGTCGCCGGCGCCGGGCAGCCGTTGACGCCGGGCGCGCCTGCGGCGACAGAGTCGCTTCAGCGCCTGCTGGAGCAGGCAAAGCTGGCAGGTATGGCCGGGAACCGACGCCAGGCCCACGCGCACTTCGTCTTCATCACCGAACTGGCCCCCGACCACGAGGAGGCCTGGCTGTGGCGCGCCGCGATGGCCAGCAATAACGACGAGAAGCGCACCTGCCTGGAGCGGGCCCTGGCGCTGAATCCGGCCAGCACCCGTGCCCGCTCCGGCTTGGAGGACTTCCTGGACGCCCTCCAGCCCGCGCCCACGGCAGCGAGCGCCCCGCCGTCGTCCGCTGCCTCCCTCCCGGACGCTCCCCTGCGGCGCGCACCCGACCCGGCCGCCGCCGGGGCCAGCCCTCCTGACCTGGTGGCGCGGGGGCTGGCCGAGCTGGAGGCCGGGCGCGAAGATGCGGCCTACGGTTGGTTCGTGCAGGCCACCACCGCTTTCCCCCAGGATAGTCGGGCCTGGTTCTGGCGGGCCAAGACCGCCGCGGAGCTTACGGAGGTCGTGACCTGCCTCGGCCACGCGCTGGCCGCCGACCCGGACAACGAGCAGGTCCAGGCCAACTTCGCCTGGGCCATGGAGCGCCTGGAGCGGGAGCAGCAGCGCGGGCGCTTCGGGCAGCCCTTCAGCCCGGAGGAGGGGCATGCCGCCCTGGCCCGCTCCCGCCAGCGCCCGGCTCCTCCCGCACGCTCGCCGGTTGCGCAGGTCCGCTCCGGCCTGTCGGAGGCGCTGCGCTGGGCCGCAGGGATGGCGTGCCTGGCCCTCGCGGGCTACTGGCTGCTGGCGGCGCTGGCGCCGGTGCTGCCCGCGGAGGCGCTGCCGCTCCCCGCAGCCGCCAGGGAGGTAGTGGGGTCCCTGCCGTCGGTCGAGCTCACCGGGCCGGAGCCATTGCAGGACCTCCTGCCCGGATACCGGCTCCTGGCGGGCTTGCCGCCCACCTTAGCTTTCCTCGCGCTCTTCGCGGGCCTGGGCCTGCTCCAGCGGCAGGGGTGGTCGCCGCCCTGGGCCCTGGCCCTCGCGCTGATCACCGTCGGCCTGGCCTTGACGTCTGGCGCCCACACCCTGGCAGCGCCCCTGGCGACCCTGCTCTCGGGGCTGGTCGCCCTGGGCTGGCTGACCAACCGCCGTGCCTTCGCCCGCGCGTCGATGCTGCGATAGGCGAAACGCCCAGACCACGGTCCGGCCGGGTCCGGTGCCCGGCCTTCCCGGTTGCGGGTGCCCGCAGGTTCCTGGACCGGAGAGATGGGATGGCCTCTCACTCCCAAGCTGCCAGCCGCGTCCGCGCCCGTGGGCCATGCCGCCATCGGGCGATACCGACCGCGGTCGTGCCGCGGTGTGCGGTTCCGCATTGACAATGCCCCCACCCTCGCTATAATCGTGCTATCACGAGGCGAGCACAGGACCAGGCTAGGACGAGGACCGACACCGGCGCGAGTACCGTAGCGTCTCGCAGTACCACGGCCCGCCTCCTCCCCAGGCGGGCTTTCCCATGTCCTGGAGCGCCAGGGTGTGTTGGCACAGGGCGCTACCCCTGCGACCCTGCTCAGGGCAGGCTGCGATAGGCTCCGGCACACGCGCTCCTTGCGACCGGCTCAAGGAACGCGTGTGCCAACACGCTCCCGGGTGGGAGGAACGTGAAGCGGCCGGCGGGCGCGCGGGTCCGCGAATCCACAGTTCGGAGACTGGCAATGCGCGTACGCTCCGTCTTGGCCCTGGTCGCCGCCCTGCTCCTGGCCCTGGGATTGCTCCCGGCCGCTCCGACACCCACCCCTTCCCAGGCGCTGACGGTCCACGACCACGGCCCGGCCGGCAGCCCGCCGGGGGCCGATCCCGCCGCCCTCGGAACCTTCCGCTGCGGGACCCCTACCTTCGCCGAAGCAAACCGCCTCCTGCACCAGCAGGTACCATTTCGACCCCTCACCATCACCGAGCTGCAAGCCCTGGGCCGGGCCAATGCCGCGGGCTTCGTCACGCAGGATACTCTGGGACAGCAACGGCAGTTCTGGGCGCACCGGATGACGACGGGCCAGCCCTATCTGGTCACGGCCACCCTCAAACGGGTCACGACCTACGGCTACCTCTACGTGGATAACCTGCGCCCGGTCCCCGAGAGCGCCCTGGATACCCTGGCTGCCGAGTGGGACAAACTGTTCGCCACCGTGACGAGCATCTTCGGCGATATCCCCGACGTGGACGGGGACGCACGGGCTACCGTGCTCATTCTGGACATCATCGATGGCGCCAGCGGGTCCAGCGGCTATGTCGCGGGCTACTTCAACTCTGCCAATGAGGTTCCGGGGATCAACAGCAACCTCCGGGAGATGATCTACCTCGATGCCAACCCCGGCACGCCGGGCGACCAGACCTCCCTCTTTACCCTGGCCCACGAACTCCAGCACATGATCAACTGGAACGCGCACCAGCGGGACAGCGGCCAGGACACCTGGCTGAACGAGGGCCTGGCTGACCTGGCCGGCTTCCTGGCGGGCTACGGCCACGATGATAACCTGGTGCTCTACCTGCGGGACCCCAACGACAGCCTCACCAACTGGGACAACGACGCCAAGGACTACGGGTCGGTGTACCTCTTTATGCTCTACCTCTGGGAGCGCTACGGCGGCAACGGCACCATCCGCACCATCGTCCAGCATCCGGGCCTGGGGAAAGATGCGGTGGACGCCGGCCTGGCCAGCCAGGGGACGCCCGACCGCTTCCGGCAGGTGTTCACGCGCTGGGCCATCGCCAACTACCTGGGCGACCGCCTCAGCGCCGGGGGGACCTACGGATACCGCAGCCTGGCGCTGGTGGACAGCGGCGAGGACAACCAGACCAGCTTCCGGCGCGCCGCGCTCAGCGCTACCTTCACCACCTTCCCCGCCAGTCAGGCGACCACCATCCAGCGCTGGGGCGTGCGTTATTTCGTCTTCCGCGACGCGACCGGCACCCTGAGCCTCTCCCTGAACGGCCCGGATGTCAGCCCCTTCGGCGCCAGCATCGCCAGCAGCACCACGCCCAGCTTTACCCAGGGCACCAATACGGCGAACGACCTGCCGCTCAACACCACCCAGGATGGCAGCACGGTCGTCCCGGGGTTCGGGAGCGCCAGCCCGGCCGTGCTGCTCGTCGCCAGCAGCCAGGACGACGGCCAGAGCACCGTGGGGTTCAGCGTCAGCGCGCAGGTCACCGCGGGTCCCCCTACGACGCCTACGGGCACTGCGGGCACGGCCACGCCCACCGGCACTCCGGGTACCGCCACGCCTACCGGCACTGCGAGCACGGCCACGCCGACGCCGCCGTCGGGAACCCCCACGCCCACCAGGACCGCAGGCGCAGGTACCCCGACGGCCACGCCTACGTCCACGGTCACCAGCACGCCAACGGCCACCGCAACCGCGACGCCGGGCAGCGGGAGCGCCGCCACACCGACCCCGACCGTGACCACGACCCCCACCGCGGCGCCCACGATCAGCGCCACCCCCGTCCTGTTGGGGCCGAGCGCGGGCACCGTCCTCCCCACGCTGTCGGTGAGCCTGAGTTGGTCCAACCCCGTCGGCGCCACCCAGTACCACCTCCAGGTCTTGCCCGCCAACAACGACGGCCCTGCGCTCAACCTCATCCGCAACACCGAGACCGGCTTCGTCCTGCCCGCGCCGGTGCTGGGCCAGGGACCGTACATCCTGCTGCCGGGCATGACCTACACCTGGCGCGTGCGGGCCACCAGCAAGGGCACCTTTGCGCCGGAATCCGACCCGGCATGGGGCCCCTGGTCGCGCGTTATGGGCTTTACGACGCCCGCGCCCAGCAGCAGCGGTATCCTGGCCCTGGACCCGCCCAACGGGGCCATCGTCTCGACGACACCCCAGGACTTGCGCTGGGCCGATAGCGCCCCCGGCATCTTCTACTATGAGGTCCAGGTCAGCGGTGACACCCGTTTCGATGCCAACCCGGCTACCGCCACCAGCTTCGTATGGTGGAACCTGATCCACGGCGGCGTCAGCACGCCCCTGAATAGCTGGCGGACCCCGCCCCTGGCGCCCAACACGGTCTACTTCTGGCGGGTGCGCCCCCGCGTCCAGGGGGACGGCACGCCGGTAGCCTGGTCCCCGACCTTCTTCTTCAAGACCGGTCTCCAGTAGCAGTTGGCTGCCCCCCTGCTCCACCGGGGCGCGGCGGAGGGCGTGCGCCACTGGGACCTTGCTGGATGATGGCTCTCTGATACCTGGCCCAGGAGGAAGCTATGACGATCTATCTCCGGGAAGAGCACGTGCGCGAGCTACTGACCATGCCCGAGACCATCGCAGCCCTGGAGCAGGCGTTCCGGGACCAGGCCACCGGGGCGGCGGCGGTGTATCCCCGCACCCGCCTGCGGGCCGGGGGCGCGGCGCTGCAACTCATGCCGGCGGTGGTGCCCGGCCTGGGCGGCATGGGCTACAAGACCTACGCCACCAGCGCCGGCACGCGGGCCAAAGCGCTCGTGACCTACTATGACACGACCACCGGCCACCTGGGAGCCATCATTGAGGCCAACCGCCTGGGGCAGATGCGCACCGGAGCCGCCAGCGGCGTCGCCACCAAGTACCAGGCCCGGCCCGACGCCCAGACCGTCGGGATCATCGGCACCGGCTACCAGGCCCGCACCCAGTTGGCGGCGGTGTGCGCAGTCCGGGACATCCGGCGCGTGCAGGCCTTCAGCCGCAACCCTGAGCATCGGACCTTCTTTGCGGAGCAGATGAGCAAAGAGCTCGGCGTCGAGGTGGTGCCGGTGAACTCCGCCCAGGAGGCGGTGCAGGGGAGCGCTATCGTGGTGGTCATCACCAATAGCAGCCAGCCCGTGCTCAGCGGCGAATGGCTGGCGCCGGGCCAGCACATCAATGCCGCAGGCGGCAACGCCCTGATACGGCGCGAGCTGGACGAGGAGGCCGTGCGCCGGGCGAGCCTGATCACCGTGGACGACCGGGAGCAGGCCCGCCTGGAGTGCGCCGACCTGTGGCAGGCGGTGGAGCGGGGCCTGCTCAATTGGGAGCAGACCGTGGAACTGGCGGATGTCGTGGCGGGGCGGATACCGGGCCGGGCCAGCCCCCAGGACATCACCCTGTTCGAGTCCCAGGGCATTGGCCTGTGGGACATTGCAGCGGCAGCGGTGGTGTACCGGAAGGCCCTGGAGCGGGGCCTGGGCGACACCCTGCCCTTCTGACAGCGCACCCGCCGGCCGGTCGCTCTCCTGGGCGAGGCACACGATGGGGCGGGTCGTCGCCCCCCGGCTCCCACAGCCGGGAGGGGTTCCCGAGGGTGAGGGCCGTGCAGCCCCCCAGGGGGGAGCGTGCAGCAGTACCGCGCGGGGTGCGGGTGCCCCCTACGATTGTGCAGGGTTGGCGTGGGGCGGACGGGGCCGGTAGCATGGGAGGAGCGGCATCTTCTGCGTGGGGTGGGGCCGATGGAACGGGAGCCGTTCGGTGCGCCTTGGGAGCGGATGATCGCGGAGGTGCTGACGGGGAGGTGCGACTGGCGCACCGCCCACCCGAACGCCACCTTCGCCGAACTCGCGGCCGCGGTCGACGAGCGTCTAGACCGCGTGCGGGCACGCCGGCGGGAAGAAGCGGCGCTGACCAGCCGCAGCACTGACCTGGCGGAGGCGTCCGTGGGGGAGCGTCCGGCCTGTCCGCACTGCGGGCGGCGGATGGTGGTACGGGGGCAGCAGGAGACCGCCCGCAGGCGGACCGAGGAAGCGGGAGCGGCGCCAGGTCGCATCCAGGAGGACGAGGTGGCGCCGCGGGAGCGGGAGGTGCCGGAGGGGCCGCACGGGCTGGCGGTGCCGCAGTTGAGCATGGCTGGGACCTTGGTGCCGCTGCTGCACCGCCAGTGGGCCGCGGTCAAGCGGTTGGCGGTGGGGACGGTGCGCTACGGGACCGACCGCGACCGACAGCCGGTGGTGCGTCCCGCAGAGCTTGCCTCTTGCCCGCGGCTGATGGATGCCCAGCCGTGCAGTGGGCTGGCGCTGGGGGAACGGCACCAGCCGGGCACTCCCACGGCTGGGGTCGTGTGCGCCGTAGGTGACGGGGCGGCGTGGCGGCACGGCGTGGTCGCTGAGCACCGACCGGATGCGGTGCGCATGCTCGACTTTGCCCCTGCAGCGGAGCACCTGGGACGGGCCGCCCGTGCGGTGTGGGGCGCGGGCAGCGCCGCCGGGCGCGAGTGGGTGGGGGTGCCGTGGCGCCACCGCAAGCACGGTGACCCCGAGACGGTGCTGGCAGCGCTGCGGACCTGGCCGGTGGCCCAGGCGCCCGCCCCCAGCGCGGCGGTGGCGGTGCGGGACGAGGTGGTGGCCTACTGCGAGCAACGGCGGGAGCAGATCGCGTACGCCCGCTTCATAGCGCAGGGGTACCCGATGGGCAGCGGCATCGTGGAGAGCGCCAACCAACTGGTGGTGGCAGCGCGGCTCAAAGGCAGCGGGCGGTACTGGGCGCGGGCCAACGTCACCCCGCTGCTGGGGCTGCGCAGCGTGGCCTGCAATGACCGCTGGGGGCAGGCGTGGCCGCGGATCAGCGGTGCGGTGCGGCGACCGGCAGCACCGCAGCGGGGGGAGCAGCAGCGCCAGCGTCATGCGGCACGGCGGGCAGCCCGTCCTGCGCCCATGCCGGCCCCCATGCGCCTCCCTGCTGCGGAGCCACGGCCGGTCACCGCCGTGGGGCCCCCCAGCGAGCGACCGCAGCAGGGAGGCAACGGGGGGCCGACGGCCGAGCACCCCTGGAAGCGCACGGTCTCGTCCTCCCAGCGACGCCCCACCCCCTCCCTGCAAAATCATAGGGGGCACCCCAACGCGTGGGGGCTTTTAGCCCCCATCCCCATGTGCTATACTGGCACCCGGTCCTCGGCTCGGCGCTCGTGGGCAAACCGTGGTCACGGGGCGTCGGATGAGCTAGGTGCTGGAGCAGGGATCGTTCCTGGGGAGTGGAGGGGTCCCGGTGGGCCTCGCGGTCTTCAAAACCGTTGCGGGGGCGCCCGCGCGTTCCCGGGTGAGTTCGACTCTCACGCACTCCCGCCAACCCTGACTACCAATAGCGCACAAGGCCCGTCCCTGCTGGAGCGGGCCTTGGTGTTTTCCCCGCAACGCTTACCCCAACCCAGCTTTCGCTTTCACCCCGTTCAGCGCGTTGCAACACCGTGTGCTACGGCTCTGCGGTGAACACGTCCCACCGCAGGGCGGCCCGCTCCACGATAGGCTCTACGTCCTCCTCCAACAGGTAGCGCTGTGCCACCAACTCCAGGGCGGCCTGGCGCACGCGCTCCAGGTACGCTTCCTTGGAGGCATACCGCTCCGCAATGGCGCGACGCGGGTCGCCGGTCGCCTGGCGCTCCGCTGCCGTCCGGGGGAAGGGGAGCGTCGCGCCTGCCATCGGGACCCATTCACCGGGTGCGCCGACCTCAGGATGGCGCACGTTCCATCCAGTGTAGGTCGCCAACGGCACACTGAGGTCGGGCAGACGGGTGCCCGCCACCTCGTTGCCGTCCGGGTCCACCGCCGGCACGAACCCGGGATAGCGTGGACCCGCTGCGGGAGGTAACTGGTGCAGCACACCCTGGGCGGTCTCCGGTCCGAAGTCCAAGCGCCGGTTCTGCGGCAGATGGGCCGGGACCTGGACCCCCGGCAGCGTCTGGAAGAGAGCGAGGACCCCCTCAGGCGGAACGGCAGTCCCATTATCCAGGCGGGGGTGCTGGCTGGGCGGCGGCTCCTGGCCGGTACGCACCCAGCGGTCCAGGTTGACGAGCGCCGCCCGCAGGAGGGGGCCGTAATCGACGCTATTGGCAGCATGGTAGAGCCGGACCCCGGACGGGTTGGTAGCCTCGGGCGGCAGCGTGCCGGCCACATGCTGGGTGCCTGCCAGCAGGTAGATGCGGGCCATCTCCATAGGCTCCAGGTCGCGGGTCCCCTCGATATCCGTGTGGAGGAGCGAGGCCTGGCCGCTGCCCCAGTACTCCGCCGCAGTGTTTACGGTGAAGATCCTGGGCAGCTTGCCGCGGGCAGCGAGCCGGGCCAGCAGCCCATCGGTCTGGCCGGTGACCGGGTCTGTCTGCACGGCATCACTGAAGGGGAACAGGGCGCCCACGGTCTGCCCATGGGCCTTCGAGGGCTGGCCGAAGCGCAGGTTGAACTCGCCCCGCCGCGCCCCGGCGATGTGGGGGATGAGGCCATCGAAGACCATGCGCCCCTGCTCGTCTTCATTCAGGCCCAGGTAGAGGAACTGGCGCAGAAAGCGCCCACTTTGCGAGGCGCCGAAGCCGTAGGCGTAGCGGACGGTCCCTGCGCACGGATTGCCCGCCGTCGCGTCCCCATACTTGAGCCAGGCCACCACGTCCCGCACGGCTAGGAGCCCGGCGCCCACCACCGGGGCGCCCTGGGCCGTATAGACCAGCTCATAGAGCTTGCCCGGCTCGAAGCCGGTGGCAAGGGAGATGTGCGCAGGGTCAGGGACAGGCCGGCCGTCCTCAAACCGGGCGAACTGCCACTGGTTGCGGGCGATCACCTGCCGCGGGGCGTCCAGGTGCTCCCGGACGGTGAGGACGGCGGTCGGCTCATTGAGGTCCTGGGCAGGGTAGGGGCGATGGTCCCGGTCGGAGAGCAGTAGCACCCGCACCGGCCGGTCGGGTTGGAACTCGCAGAGGATGGGACCGGTGACCGGCACGCCGTCCCGGAGCGCTTCCGGTGCCTGGAAGGCCATCAGCCCCGGTTGGGACGGCACGTCGTGCTGCCAGCCACACCAGGCGACGGTGTAGCCCTGGCGCAGGAGGAAGCCGTTGCCCAGGTCAGGGTCCATTGCTGTGGCGGAACTGGCCGCGGCCGCATTGAACTGGCGCAGCGCCAACTTGCGCCCCCGGTTCAGGACGTCAAAGAGCAAACGACCGGCGCCGCGCCCAGGATCGACCGGCCGCATGAGCGCGAAGTCGGCGGTGACGTGTACCCGGCCGTCCTCCCCGCGCGGGGCAAGCTTCAGGTCGGTTATGGCGGTGTTCGCCGGGTGGTCCGGGTCTACCGCCAGGCCGACCGTGCCCACCAGATACTCGTAGGGACCAGCGGCACCAAAGGCTTGACCGTTCGCGAGCATGGCCCGGCGGGTGACCTCCAGGTGCGTGATAGCCATGGCACTCCCCCTTTCCTTCGCAGCCGGCTACCTCCACGCGTGGTAGACCTCGTGGGACGGTCTGCCGCCGTGCGGCTGGCGGCGGCGTCGCCGCACGCCTGCCGTCGGTATACCGCATCGCGGCCCGCTTGGCAAGCGCATGGCAGGCATGAACACCGGGGCCAGGCGCTGCCAGCTTCCCCTTCTCTCTCCCTTGCTTGCTCCGGTCATGCGTGCCCCACCCGAGCGTGCGCCGTGGAGCTCACCGGGGTAGCCTCGACGCCTTCCTCGCTCTTCGTTCAGCCCCGCGGGAAGGTCGCCCTTGACACTCGCCAGGCCACCCTCTACGCTGGAAGGCATCAGCGTGCCCATGGTTATGGTCCCTCGCGGGTCCGAGAACATACCCCGGCAGTGGAGAGGAGGGTTCCCGCAGTGCCTCTGTATCTGGTCGAGCACAAGCATACGGCGCAGACCTGTCCGACCAATAACCCGGAGATGGTGCGTGCCCTGGCCGGTCACGTCAACCAGGCGACCGCCGACACCTACGGGGTCAAGATTCTGGCCGACTGGGTAGACGAACCCCAGCACACCGTCATCCTGGTGCTGGAGGCGGCCAGCCCAGACAAAGCAGCCAACTTCGCCCTGCCGTTCCTCACTATCGGGTCGATCACCATTCGGGCTGGTGCGACCTGTGAGGAGACGGCGCGGGCGTGCCTGGGCGGGTAGTCGGTCCCTGTTGCTATCATCAGCAGCGGGCAAGGGGTTCACGGGGAAGATCAGCTGTCCCGCTCCCGGTGGTGAACGCTTGCCGGGAGCTTTCTGCCACCACCGGGAGCGGGACAGGGAATAACCGGACCGCGCGCCAGCGACCGCGTTGGTCACTCAGCGCTTGGTCTAGTGTGCTGTCAGCCGTGAACTGATGGGTGAGACTGCCGCAGTGAACGGCGGGCCCGCCGTTCACTGCGGCAGCGCTCCATCCAACCAACCCTTCTGGTAGGACCACGAGCGCCGCACGTCAACGCGCCTATTCTTTCACCCACAGGTAATCCGCCCGCAGGCCGAACTGGTTCGAGCGCGGCGTGACGAACCCGCCCACTTTTTGGGAGACCAGCGCACGGATGGCCGGGACCCCAAGGGGGACATGCGGCGGGTCCTCTGCCACGATCTTGGCCATTTGCCGGATGATCGCCCAACGCTTGGCGGGGTCCGGCTCGACCGTTTCCTGTTGGAAGAGCCGCTCGAACTCCGCGTTGGTCCAGTTGCCATGGTTCTTGGCGCCACCGGGCCGGTAAAACACCTCGATGAAGTCATCGGGGTCGTCGTACAGCACCGTGCCCCCTTCGAGCCCGATATCGAAGTCACCCTTCGCCATCAGCTCAGCGCCGGTCTGCGTGCGAAAGATGTCCAGGTCGATATAGATCTTTTTCAGTTGCTCCACGAGGAGCTGTGCGTCGAGCGGGCCGTAGCCTCCGGCGGGGGTCACGTACCTGACCTTGACCCGGGTAGTCGGTCCGTAGCCCTGCTGCTCCATCAACCGCTTGGCTTCGGCCAGGTCCTCCTCACGCACGCCGCCCTTGTACGAGCGCAGCCCCGGCCAGGTGAGATACTCCTGCTCGGTGAACAGGTTGTCCCACCGGGACCAGAAGGGTGACGGCAGCCCGCTCAGGCCGTCGTACACCAGCCGGTTGTGCAGGTCCCTATCCGCCGCGAGGTAGACCGCCCGCCGGACCTCCGGGTTGTCGAACGGGGGCCGCTTGGGGTTGAAATGAGCCGAGTAGAAGCCGGGATACCCGATTTCAATGGGCCGGACCTTGCTGCCCATGGCCTGCTCGGTTTCCTCGAACTCGCCCTTGCGAAGGCTATTGCCGCTGGTCATCCCGGTGAACTGGATCTGCTCCGTCCGGAAGGCCGCGGCAATGGCCGTAGTATCCGCGAAGACGTAGGACGTCCAGCGATCCAGGTAGGGCCGCTGCGGATAGTCCCAGTAGTTGGGATTGGGCACCACCTCAAAGGAGACCCCACGCTCCCACCGCTCCAGCTTGAAGGGTCCCACCCCGACCAACTCCTCAGGCTTCACGTCCCGGCCCTTCTCGGCCGTGTCGATGGGCTCCAGGATGCGCTTGGGTTGGATCAGCGCATAGTGGTTTGCCAGGCAGGGCAGGAAGGAGGTTTTCGGCCCCTTCAGGCGCAGCTCCACCGTGTACTGGTCCTTGAGGACCGCCTCCTGGACCGACTGGCCGACACAGGCCAACCGCGGCAGCGGCATCTTGTTGGGCCGGGTCTGCCACCGCTTGATGTTATAGACCACGTCCTCGCCGTTGAACGGAACGCCCTCGGAGTCCTTCAGCCCCTGCCGGATGAAGAAGGTGTAGGTCTTACCGTCAGGGCTGATTTCCCAGCGTTGGGCGATGTCGGGGACGATGGTTTTCCAGTCCTCCGGGCTCATGGTGATGAGTCCGCGGTGGATCTGGCCCACGTTGGAAGGGCCACCGATACTCGCCTCTGTGTGGATGTCGGCTTTGGCGGGCTCCCCGAAGGGTCCCGCCAGGACGCCCCCGCGCTTGGGCTGCGCTGCTGTCGTCTCACCACCACCGGCGGGTGGCGGCTGCGGCTCCTGCTGCGCGCAGCCCACTGCTCCGGCCAGCAGAAGGGCCAGACTCCCCAGCACGACGATGGCCGTGAATCCGGTACGCCGCATGAACTCAACCTCCCTCAACAGCTTGCGGTGACACGGGGGCGCGCGGTCCCACCCACCGCCCTGCCCGCTGCGGAGCACCACAGCGGGCAGGGCTGGCACACCCACCCGCTACCGTCCGGTCCAGACCGGTGCCCGCTTCTCCGCAAAGGCCCGCAGCCCCTCCTTGGCATCCTCGGACTGCATGCAGCGCGTGTTCAGTTCCGTTGCCAGCTTGATGCGCTCCTCCATCGGCAGGTCCAGCCCGCGGATGGCCGCCTCCTTGATGGTGCGCAGCGAGGTGGGCGAGTTGGTGAGGATCTTCTCCGCGGCGGCCGTGGCTGCGGCCAGCAGTTCCTCATGGGGGACCACGGCATTAGCCAGGCCCAACTCCAGACACTTCGCAGCGCTCAGAAAGTCGGCGTAGAACTCAATTTCCATGGCCTTATTGATCGGGACCAGGTGGGCCAGCAGCACCGGCCCGCTGACAGAGCCGATGCCGCGCTTGGCATGGGGCCAGCCCAGTTGGGCGCGCTCCGAGAGGATGCGAATGTCCGACGAGAGGACGATGCCCGCCCCCGCAGCCAGCGCATAGCCGTTCACCGCGGCGATGATGGGCTTGTAGGTATGGCGGATGAACTGGTACAGGTTGTCCTGGTTGGCCGCCTCGCTGCGGCCCTGGGACGCGCTGTCCCCGGAGGTCCGCTCCTCCATGCGGATCAGGTCGGCGCCGGCGCAGAACGCCCGGTCCCCGGCGCCTGTGATGATGGCGGCCCATACCTCCGGGTCCTGCCGCACGTTGGTCAGGGCCTGGACCAGCCCCGACGAAAGCTCCGGGTTGATGGCGTTCATCTTCTCCGGACGGTTCAAGGTAATGTAGGCAATCCGGTTCCGTACCTCGTACAACACTGCGGGCATGACGGGCTCCTTTCAGCGGCCTGCCGGACTCATCCGGTACTCCTCCACCGGGGCCAGGGGGACGTTGCCAATGATCCCCTTCTGTTCCAGCTCTTGGACCTGCTCCTCCGAGAGCTTCAGCAACTCGTGCAACACATACGTGGTATGCTGCCCGAGCAGGGGGGCAGGCAGCCGCGTGGTGTTGGGTGTCTTGGTGAGCCGCACCGGGTGGCCCTGGTAGCGGTGCGTCCCCGCTTCGGGGTGGGTCACCGTCTCAAAGTACCCCCGTGCGGCCAGGTGCGGGTCCTCCAGCAACTCCTCTGCGTTCAGCACCGCCCCCGCGGGAATGCCCGCCCCCTGGAGCAGTGCCATCGCTTCATAGTGGCTGCGCTGGCTGGTCCAGGCCTCGATGACCTCCTGCAACTCCGCGGCGTGCCGGTGGCGTGCCAGGCTGTCGGCAAACCGGGGGGCGTCCGCCAGGTCGGGACGCTCCAGCAGGCGACAGAGGGCGCGCCACTGCTGGTCGGTGCCCACGGCCAGCGTCACCCAGGCATCCTCACCCCGGCAGCGGTAGGCGCCGTGGGGCGCCATGGCAGGGTGGCGGTTCCCCTGGGGACCCCAGATGCGCCCGTTCATGGTGTAGTCCAGGATGGCCTCGCCCAGGAAGCTGGCCACCATCTGCCGCTGGGACACGTCGATATAGACTCCCTGGCCGGTGCGCTGGCGGGAGAACAGAGCGGTCAGCACCGCCCCGGCCCCAGTGAGCGCACCCATGGGGTCCGGGTAGCCGACGCTCAGGGAAGGCGGCTCGTCCGGGTAACCGCTGATGCCGGTTAGACCCCCCAGTTCGCCCACGATATTGGCTACGGACACGTAGTCGCGCTCCGGCCCTGTCATGCCCTGGCTGGCCAGGGAGATCATGATAAGCTGAGGGTTAACCTCCCGCAGCGCCTCGTACCCCAGCCCGAAGCCGTCCATGACCCGTGCGCTGAAGTTCTCCAGCACCACGTCGCTGACTTTGACCAGGTCTTTGAAGAGGGCAGCGCCTTCGGGGGCGGTGAGGTCCAGGGTGATACCCAGCTTATTGCGGTTGCGCTCGTTGATCATGCCGGAGCGGTTCCAGGGCCGCGCCCCGGGGTCCCGGTCGGGGAACAGGCCGCGAGGCAACACCCGCAGCGGGTCCGGGCGCCGGGCAGACTCGACCTTGATGACTTCTGCGCCCAGGTCTCCCAGGAGGCGGCCGGCGTAGGGGCCGGCCCAGAACATCCCCAGGTCCACCACGCGCACACTGGTCAGCGGTAACGCTCCCATCGCACTCCTCCCTTGGCCGGGCTCTGCTAGATGACGTTGCTCTGGCGCAGCCGCACCAGGTCAGCCTTGCTGTACCCCAGCCGGCCGCAGTATACCTCCACATTGTGCTGCCCCAACTGCGGGGCAGGCCCCCACACCCAGGACAGCCCGCGCATCTCGTAGGCCGCACCAGGGTAGGTCACGGGGCCGGTAGCCGGATGGTCGATCTCGATGAAGAACCCGCGGGCCTGCAACTGCGCCGACGCCAGCAGGTCGGCGGTGGAGGTGGGATACGAGGTGGGAATGCGCACCCCCTGCGCCAGGTGGTAGACCTCTTCTTTGGTGTGTTGGCGGGTCCACACACTCACCGCCTCCACCAACTCCTGGGCGTGCTCACGCCGGTCCGAGGCTGTCCGAAAGCGAGGGTCCTGGGCCAACTCCGGCTGGCCGATAAGCTCGGTGAAGCGCGCCCACTGCTGGGGCTGCTGGTCCACAATGTGGATAGGACCGTCCTGGCAGGGGAACTCCATACCCCCGCGGCTCCGGCGCGCCACCGTCCCGGTGTATTCGTACTGGATGAGGGCCTGCCCGTGGGCCGTGGTCAGGGCTTCCTGGATGGAGACGTCCACCTGCTGGCCCTCCCCGGTGCGGGCAGCGTGGAAGACGGCCGCCATCGTGGCGTAGTAGGCGTTCAGCCCCGCCATGTACTGGGAGGGCGCCCCGCCGTACTTGAGCGGCTCCCGCTGGGGGTCACCAAAGCTGTTCATATGGCCGCTCAAGGCAAACTCGGTGATGTCCGCTGCCTGGTAGTCCCGGTAGGGACCGGTCTGGCCGAAGTTGGAGATGGACACCAGCACGATGTGGGGGTTCAGTTCGGCCAGCGCCGGGTAGTCCAGCCCCAGGCTGGGCAGCACCCGCGGCGCGAAGTTCTCCACCACCACGTCGGCCTGCCGCACCAGCTCCCGGAAGAGCGTGCGCCCGGTGGCCGTCTTGAGGTTCAGGGTGATGCCCTTCTTGCTGGTGTTGAGGTAGAGGAACAGGGCGCTCTTTTCCGGGTGGGGGACATCACCGGGAAAGGGTCCCAGCCGGCGGGCGCCGTCGCCGCCGTCGGGCCGCTCGATCTTGATGACCTCGGCGCCGTGGCCGGCCAGCAGCTTGGTGCAAAAGGGTCCGGCAATGTAGTGGGTCAGGTCGAGCACCCTCAGCCCGCTCAGGGCGTGTTCTGCCATGCTGTCCCCTCCGCTCGCGTCCGCAACGTCTGCATTCATTGGCTGCCCCGCAGCCGCGGATCCAGGATGTCCCGCAGCGCGTCACCCAGGAGGTTAATGCCATACACCGTCAGGCTCAGCGCGAACCCAGGGAAAATCGCCATCCAGGGCGCCTGTACCATGTAGCGGCGGTTGTCTCCCCCCAACATCCCTCCCCACGAGGGGATATTCCCCGGAGCGCCCACGCCCAGGAAGCTCAAGCTCGCCTCCGCCAGGATGGCGCTCCCCAGGCTGGCCGAAGCGACAATGATGAACGGCGGCACGCAGTTAATGGCCACGTGTTGCCACATAATCCGCCAAGGCGTCGCGCCCATGGCCCGCCCGGCCTCCACGTACTGCATCTCTTTCACGCTGAGCGCCACCGATCGGATGGTCCGGGAGGTTCCAGGGATCTGGGTGATCGCCAGCGCGATGATGACGTTAGCCAGGGATTGCCCCAGGGCGGACATGATTGCCAGCGCCAGGAACAGTCCGGGGATCGCCATCATGCCGTCCACCACGCGCTGGATAACGAGGTCGGCTTTGCCGCCCAGGTAGGCGCTGACGATGCCCAGCGCCGCGCCCAGCAGCGACCCGCTGGCGACGACCGAAAACCCTACGAAGAGCGAAATACGTGAGCCGTAGACGATGCGGCTATAGATATCCCGCGCCAGGTTGTCCGTACCGAACCAGAACTCCGCACTGGGCGGGTGCAGGGGCGCCTGGCTGAACACCTGCTCGCTTGGGTAGCGGGCAAGCAGGTCCCCCAGCAGGACCACCGACACAGTTACCAGGAGCAAGCACGCGCCCAGGGCGCCCAGGGGTTTGCTCCGCGCGAACCGTACCAGCCGGACCCGCATGCGCGGCCGGGGTCTGGCTCCGAAATTGGGAGCGGACACCGGCCCACTCTGTGCTGCCATCTCAGGCTTTTCCTTTCCCTACGACACTGTGGCGCACTCACCCCGCGGCGTTGCGGCCTGCACGGCGCGGGCTTCTAGTGAAAGCGGATTCTCGGGTCCAGCACCCCATAGAAGATATCCACAATCAGGTTGATGCCCAGGAAGGTAAACGCGATCATGGCCGTGAGGGCCTGGACCATCGGGTAGTCCCGGTTGAACACCGAGGTGACCATGGCCTGGCCCAGCCCCGGAATATTGAAGATGATCTCAATGATCGCGGTGCCTCCCAGGAGGTGCCCAAACTGCGAGCCGGCGATGGTCAGCACCGGCAGCAGCGCATTCTTGAGCGCGTGGCGCAGCACCACCCGGCGTTCCGGGAGGCCCTTGGCCCAGGCGGTGCGCACATAGTCCTGGCGCAGCACCTCCAGCATCTGCGACCGGGTCATGCGGGCGACGATAGCACTCAGCAACACCCCCAGCACCACGGCCGGCAAGATGAGCTGTTGCAGGTTCTGCACCGGCGCCACCCAGATGGGCCGGACGCCGATGGGGGGGAACCAGTTGAACCACCGGACCAGCACAATGATAACCAGGGTGGCCAGGAAGAAGCCCGGAATGGCCAGTCCCGCGATGGAAATGGCCCGGACGAGGTAATCCAGCCAGGTGTCCTGACGCAGGGCGGAGATGACCCCCACACTGATGCCCAGGGATAACGAGATGGCAAAGGTCAAGAGGGCCAGCTCGAAGGTGATGGCAAACCGGGTCTTGACCTCGTCGAGGACCGCGACCTCGGTGCGCAACGAGACACCGAAATCGAGGTGGAGCGCCCGCCAGAGCCAATCGAGGTACTGGATGTGCAGGGGTCGGTTGAGGCCCAATCGCTCGCGCAGCACCGCTACATCTTCCTGGGTGAAGCTCCCTTCGCCACCAAAGCCGGACAGGATGGCGACGGCGGGGTCGCCCGGAACGACGTGCAGCAGGATGAAAATGACCAGCGTAGTTATCAGGAGCGTCGGGATAGAGAGCAGCAGCCGGCGCAGGATATAGTGCTGCATGAAGGCCTTTCCCTCCGCAGGGTGCGCCGCCGGACCCGCCCGGCAGCACCCCCTGGACGACCCTCACCGGGAGGGGACCCTTCCCCTATCCTGATGGCCTGGGTTACTGATCCCGCCACAGGTAATCGTGGCGCTGGTTGAACTGCATGGACGGAGGCGTTGCCCCAAAGCCCCGCACTTCGTGGGACACGACCATCTGGATCAGCGGCGGCGCGGTCGGCACCCACGGCGGATCATCGACCAGGATCTTCGCCATCTCCCGCAGGAGGCGCGCCCGCTGCCCCTGGTCCATCTCCTTGGTCTGCTGCTCATAGAGCGCGTACCATCGCGAGTTCTCCCACTTGCCGGGGTTCTTCCCACCCTGCGGTCCGTAAATCACCTCGTTGTAGTTGTCGGGGTCGAAGAACTCCAGGCTGACCGCGTGCGAGGCGATCTCGAAGTCCCCCTTCGCCAGGAGCTCGGCGCCGGTCTGGGTGCGGAAGACGTCCAGGTCGATATAGATCTTCTTCAACTCATCGACCAGGAGCTGGGCATCGTTGTTGTAGTACCCGCTGGCGGAGGTCACGTGGCGTACCTTCAGGCGGTTATTCGGCCCGTAGCCCTGCTGCTCCATCAGCCGCCTGGCCTCCGCCAGGTCTTCCTCCCGCAGGCCGCCCTGGTAGGACCGCAGCCCCGGCCAGGTGAGGTACTCCTGCTCAGGGATCAGCCAGTCCCACTTGGAGTAATAGGGAGAGGGCACACCCCCGACGCCATCGTACACCAGCCGGTTATGGAGGTTGCGGTCGACGACCAGGTAGACCGCCCGCCGCAGGTCCCGCTGGTCAAAAGGCGGTCGCTTCGTATTGAAGTGGACTCCGTAAAAGCCTGGATACCCCATCTTGTGGACCACGGGCTGGTTGCCCATCGCCGCCACCAACTCCTCAACCTCTCCCTTCCGCAAGCCGCCGCTGGTGTTGGCGGCAAACTGGATCTGGCCCGTGCGGAAGGCAGCAGCCTGGGCGGTGGTATCCGAGAACACGTAGGAGATGAACTTGTCCAGGTAGGGGCGCTCCGGATACTCCCAGTAGTTGGGGTTGGGAACCACCTCGAAGGAGACGTCTCGCTCCCACCGCTCCAGCTTGAAGGGGCCTACCCCGATGATCTCGTTGGGCTTCAAGTCCCGCCCCTTCTCCGCGGTGTCGATAGGCTCCAGGGCGCGCTTGGGTTGGAGCAGCGCGTAGGAGCTGGAGAGACAGGCCAGGTAGCTGGCCTTGGGGTGCTTCAAGGTCACGGCGACCGTGTGCAGATCCTTGAGCTCTACCTTCTCCACCGGCTGGGTAACGCACCCCAGGCGGGGCACCGGGAGCTTGTTGGGCCGGGTCTGCAAACGCTGAAAGTTGTAGACGACGTCCTCTCCGGTGAAGGGCTGGCCGCCGGAGTCCTTGATCCCCTTGCGGATGGAGAAGGTGTACGTCTTACCGTCCGGGCTGATGGCCCAGCGCTCCGCGATATCGGCGACGATACTCACCCGGTCCTGGGGGTCCGTTTGCAGCAGGCCCCGGTGGACATCGCTCAGGGTGTTGGGGCCGCCCACGCCGCTATCCCGATGGACGTCGCCAAAGGCAGGCTGGCCGAAAGCCCCGGCCAGCACGCCACCACGTTTCAACTGGGCGCTCGGCTGTCCACCCTGCTCCGCCGTGGGCTGCTGCGGCTGGGTACATCCCAGCAGCGTCAGCGCCACCAGCAGCCCGGCGCCGACCCCTGCCACGCCCCCATGCCACCGACGTGTACGCATATGCCGCCTGCCCTCCTCGTACGCTGCTCTTCCCTACTTGTCCAACCAGATGTTGTAGTTGTACCGGAAGCGACTGGCGAGGCTCGGCTGGTAGCCCTGCACCCAGGGCTGGGCCAGGTCATAGTGGAAGGTCTCGGCGATGGGGATCTCCGGAAGAAGCTCCACCAGCCGCCGTTGCACGTCGTGGATAAGCCGCTTCCGCTGCTCGGGATCCACCGTCACCCGCTGCTTGTCCAGCAGCTCATCCAGCTGCGCGTCGCACAAGTTGTAGAAGTTCCGCCCGCCTTTGCAGTGGTAGCCGCTGTACAGCGGTTCCGGGTCGCCGTCGCCTCCCGGCCCGAACTTGGCGGGGCCGGAGGGCAAGATATCGAAGTCTTTGGCGACCTGCGCCGCAATCCAGGCGCCATGCTCCATCAGGCGCAGGTCAACCTCGATGCCGACCTCTGCCAACTGGGTCTTGAGCAGGGTGCCGGTGTCGGCCCAGGCGCTCCGCCCCGTCGAGGCTTTGGCGACGAGCCGCAAGCCGCTGGCATAGCCGGCCTGGGCCAACAGCTGCTTGGCTTTCACTACGTCGCGCTTGGGCAGCGTCAGGCCGGGCAGGAACCACTCTTGCAGCGACGGAGACACGTAGGAGGCCTGCTGCGCGTCCCCGTCGTAGATCTGCTGCATGATGGCGTCGTAGTCTACCGCCAGTTGCAGCGCCTGCCGCACGCGGAGGTCATCCAGCGGCGGCTTGGCCAGGTTGATACGAAAGCCGGTATCCACCAGATCGCCGGCGCCGCCGGGGATACGCGTGACCACCACATTCGGATTGGTGCGCTTGACCGCAGCCTGGTCACGGAAGCCGACCTCCAGGAGGTCGATCTGACCCGCCCGGAAGGCGCTCAGGCGGGCTGCCGCCTCCGGGACGATCAGCAGGTTCACCTTTTCGACGTAGGGTCGTCCCGTCAGGTGATAGTTGGGGTTCTTCTCGAAGGTGGTGCCGGAGCCGCGGGTGTAGGACTTCCAGAGGAAGGGGCCGGTGCCGATCTGCACGGGTCCATTCAGATCGCCTTGCTGTTCGATCAGTTCCCGGGGGACGATACGCACCGCGCGGTTCGCGACGCGATTGAGAAAGTTGGCCGACGGCTCCGTCAGCACGAACTTGACGGAATACTTGTCCAGGACCTCTATCTGGGCGACGTCTGCAAAGCGCCACTGCTGGCCGAAGTCCTTGGACTTGGTGCGGATCCGCTCGATGCTGTACTTGACATCGTCCGCCACGAACTCCCGGCCTTTCACTGGTGGCAGGTCATGCCAGCGGACACCCTGGCGCAAACGGAAAATGTAGGTGCGCGCATCGGGCTGCTCCCAGGAGGCCGCAAGATTGCCCTCGAACCGATAGTCCGTCAGGCTGGGGGCGAAGTTCAGCAGGGTATCGTAGGTGTGGTCCATCATGTCCCCGCCCGAAGTCGGCTGGGCGGTTCCCTTGTGGGGGTCCAGGTAGGAGGGATCGAAGTTGACCGCGAGAGTCAGGGTGCCGCCGGACTTTGGTTGCGCGGGTTGACTCGTCGCCTGCCCTGGTCCGGATCCGGCCGGCGGCGCACTTTCCTGGGGCGCACAGGCCAGCGCAAAGAGCAGCCCGACTCCTATCACGGCCATCACCAGGCCCGTGCCCACCCGCTTCATAGGTATCCCCTTTCCTTTCTCGTCGGTGCCAGGGGAGGCGTTCCCCGACCATACGCCGTACCGGCGGCCCGTGGGTCCTCGCAGCGAGCGGTGCGCTCCCTTTCCGGGATGGATCCCCCGTCGCCGTCCTGCTATGGGGAGACAGGTTAGTGATAGCGAATGCGCGGGTCTAAGAACGCATAGAGCACGTCAACCAGCAGGTTGATACCAACAAAAATGGCGGCGATGAACATGACGTGTGAGGTGTACCCCGTTGTCTAGACAGCAAAACCAGGAGTTGAAGTTAAGACCTTCCCCCTGCTGCGGGGCTCCGCGAAGCGGCCCCCCGTTCCCCTTGCCGTCCTTCCCTTCAAGCTCGTCTCCGTCCTCCTCGTCTCAC
>JACQUQ010000204.1 GCA_016210175.1 Chloroflexota bacterium
CCCTCAATCTCTTGCGGCAGGATAAGACGGCCAAAGTGGGCATCAAAGGCAGGCGCCTCAAGGCCGGCTGGGATGAGCACTACCTGCTGAGCGTCCTCTTCGGCTCATAATGCGATTGCCCTGAGCGCCCCCGCGCCCCCTGCCACCGCTTGCCGCCTCCCGCACGAGCGACGCTGACGATACCCACGCCCAGGGGACCGCAGTCTGCCGGGCGCGGCTTGCCCCGTAGACGCGTTCAGCCGGAGACGGTCGCCCATCTCCGGCTGTCGGCGCTGCCCGCCAGGGGCCGGGCTGGCAGCGCCCGCTCGGCCCCTCGTGCACGATCAGGGGAGGTCGTCGGGAATCGGGCGGTGGTAGGGGCGCATGGCCATGCGCCCCTACCTGGTTGCCCATGCCGAAAACGTCTCCTGATTCTGTTAGGGTGTGCTACTAAACCGCTCGATACCCCAGCGCTCCAGCTCCCGCAGCGCGTACTGGACCCTGGCCGCCCACCTGCGACACGGCCGCCACGGCGCCAGCCACTGGAGCGCCAGCAACCCCTGGGAAAGGACATACAGCGCGTACAAATGCATCAGAAAACCAAGCAGCCAGCCAGCCGTTGCGCAAAACTTCCCCAGCTTCCCCAATGCCCGCTGCGCCCGCGCCAAGGCGGTCGCGCCCTGCCACGCGAGCAGTCCGACCGTACCCAGCACCTGGACCGCAACCAGGTGGCGCAGGAACGCTGCCGGGTGCGGCCGCGTGGGACTATCCTGCTCCGTCAGGCCGTCGGGGACAACTTCGAGGGTCATGACGCTCCCGGCAGAGGAAGCGTGAGGGTGTGCTGGTGCGGTTGGCGTAAGGAAACGCGCAAACGACGGTACGGAAACCTTCCTCATGTCCTGCCACCCCATCCGAACGCTCCGAGATCGTCGGAGCCCGTGGCCCCGGTGTCGGCGTGGCCCCGCCCGGACCCGCTCGTCGTGCTCCTGGCAGCAATGAGCACCACGGGCGAGCGCCGGGACCGGAGGAGCCAGCCCGCTGGAGATGGGAAAGCCTAGCTCCACGCCGGGGCCTTCCCCTACCACCTGCTTTCAGGGCGCGGGATCCCCTCTGACCCACAGCATGGACAAGAACTCCTTTCTCCTCCAAATGTTACATACCTTACCGCTCACGCCGGGTAACACCCAGCAGTTGGAGGAACAGGACCACGACGGTAAGGAGGAGCAAGAGCCGAAAGCTGTCGCCGGCCGCTCGCAAGAAAACATCGCTAAGCCACAGGATAGAGAGATGCACGGCCTACCTCGCCTCCTCCGCCACCGAGCGCACCGCAGCCGGACACGAGCAACGCGGTCGGGCGGCCCCACGACGTACCGCGGGGAAAGGAAGCGACTCTGGTGCGCTTCCACGCGGCATGCCGTGAGGCTACCCCTCCTACGACCTCGCCACGGTGGTGATGCGCCTCTTCTCCCCTACCACCGTAGTACTCCTTGGTACAACGAAGGTGTAAGGAAAGCGTTAGGCATGACGTGGCATTCGTAATTCAATAACGATTAGCGACATACTATGATGCGCCCAGGCGTGCGGTGTAGGGTCACTGGCGGCGCGTGCATGGCCTGCTACGGAGGTACTGCCGCTGGAACGGGCATGAGGTGGCAAGCATGGTGGCGGTAGGGGAAGCAGCACGCCCAGGCCGGGGACGGATGACCACCGCGGAAGCGGGACAACGACCGGTCTGGAGCGTCTGGGGGCGCGTCGCGACGTGGGGGGCGGCGTGGTGGGCAGAGGGTTAGTTGCGGCGGGTCCAGGTGCCTGACTCTTCCCGGTAGGAGAGCCGCCACGTGGCAACCACCTCCCGCAGCCAGGAGAGGTACATGACCCGGTCCAGCCGGTCGCTGAGCCGGGCTTTGGCGGCGGCCCGCTGGCGCGCCCATTGCGGGCCCATCAGGGCGTCCAGCGTCTCCTCCAGTGCGGCGATTTCGTCGTGCTCCATGAGATGCTCTGCGGCGGTGCCCACCGCGGGCGCTCGGCGGTGACCCTGACGATCGCAACCAGGACGTGGGAACCTGCGGCATGCCGTAGGCTCACCTCTGCGAGCAGACCAGCGCACAGCAGCGTGTGCTCCCAAGGTGGCAGTGGCTGCCACCGCCCGGAGGCAACCGGGCGGCGCGCCCGTTGCTCCGGTCCGGGCCAGCGCCGTCAGGCGGCGTTATCCGCTTGGATGAGGACCTGCCAGATAGGCCGTGCCCAGAACGGTTTATGGCGGGCAGAGATGTTCGGGGTACCGACCTGGTACCCGGCCCGCCGCAGCTCTGAGATGGTTTGCTCTGCAGCTTCCGTGAGCTCCTGCTGCGTGCCAGCGTAGATAGGGAGGTCCAGAGGATTGCGCACTTCGGGCAGGGTTGCAGGTAGACTCGGCAGCCCTGCGCCGTCTGGACCCAGCATAACGAGCGCACCGTACAGCTTCCGTCGCATCGCCCGTGCCTCCGTAACCAGCCGTCCCGGAGCGGGTGTCCCTGCCGTGGAGCGGCGAATCCGCCCGGCGTATATCGTAAATACAAACGGCGCCCCACTGCCCTGCTGAATACCATTTGTATGACACCTGACCGGTCTGGCCGTTGCGAACTTCTCGCATGCCCATGCCTGCGGAGGATCCTGGACGAGAGAGGACACGCGCCGCTCAGGAGGCAGAGGACCGCTGGACCCGCAAGGGTGGGAGCGCGGCCACCGCACCGGGCGGCCCCGTCACGGTGGCCGGGGCAGGGACGGCTCTGGGCTCGCCCAGGGCGGTCGCCAGCACCGCGTCGACGGTATCGACCAGGACCACCTGGAGCGCCGCCCGCACCTCGGCGGGAATATCCTCCAGGTCCGGCTCGTTGCGCCGGGGAAGCGCCACGGTCCGCAGCCCGGCCCGGTGGGCGGCCAGCACCTTCTCCTTGATGCCGCCCACCGGCAGCACCACCCCGCGCAGGGTGATCTCGCCCGTCATGCCCACGTCACTGCGCGCCGGCCGCCCCGTGACCAGGGACGCCAGGGCCGTGGCGATAGTCACGCCCGCCGACGGCCCGTCCTTGGGGACCGCCCCGGCAGGGACGTGGATGTGTACCACCTTGTCCTCGAAGATCGCTGGGTCCACCCCCAGGAGCGCGGCGTTGGAGCGGACGTACGACAGGGCCGCCAGGGCGCTCTCTCGCATGACCTCCCCCAGCATGCCGGTGAGGATGAGGCGCTCCTCACGCCCCGACATCATGGTGGCCTCCACGAAGAGCACGTCGCCGCCGAAGGGCGTCCAGGCCAGGCCGATGGCGACGCCAGGGCGCTCCGTGCGCTCGGCCACCTCGGACTGGTACTGGGGACGGCCCAGGTAGTGGGCCACGCGCTCGGCCGTGACGGGGACTGGCGGTGTCGCGCCTTCGGCCAACTCGCGGACGGCCTTGCGGCAGATGGTCGCGATCTGCCGCTCCAGGGTGCGGACGCCGGCTTCGCGGGTATACCCGCGGATGGTGGTGCGCACCGCCGCATCATCCAGGGAGAGTTCCTCGGGCCGCAGGCCGTGGGCGTGCAACTGGCGGGGCAGCAGGTAGCGCCGGGCGATGTGCCGCTTTTCCTCCTCGGTGTAGCCCGCCAGGCGCAGCACCTCCATGCGGTCCAGGAGCGGCGCCGGGATGGTGTCCATGGTGTTGGCGGTACAGACGAACAGGACCGAGGACAGGTCGAAGGGGACCCCCAGGTAGTGGTCGGTGAAGCTGGCGTTCTGGGCCGGGTCCAGCACCTCCAGCAGGGCTGCGGCCGGGTCGCCCTGGAAGCTCACGGCCAGCTTGTCCACCTCGTCCAGCATGAAGACGGGATCGGACACCCCCACGCGCCGCATGCCCTGGATGATGCGGCCGGGGAGCGCACCGATGTAGGTGCGGCGGTGGCCCCGGATCTCGGCCTCATCCCGCATGCCGCCCAGGGAGATGCGCAGGAACTTGCGCCCCATCGCCCGGGCGATGGACTGGCCCAGGCTGGTCTTGCCCACGCCCGGCGGTCCCACGAAGCACAGGATAGGCTCGCGGTGCAGCTCGCGCTCGTCCTGCGGGGCCGCGGCCTCCTGGCCCGGAGGGGCCGCAGCCCGCTCCTGCTTGAACTTCCGCACCGCCAGGTATTCCACAATGCGGTCCTTGATCTTCTCCAGGTCGTAGTGGTCCTCATCCAGGACGCGGCGGGCCGCCACCACGTCAATGCTCCCGCCGCTAAAGCGACGCCAGGGCAGGCTGACGAGCCACTCCAGGTAGGTGCGGATAATGCCCCGCTCCGGGGAGGCCGCCGGGATCTGCGCCAGGCGCGCCAGCTCGCGTTCCGCCTCCTGGCGGGCCTCTGGGGGTGGGTCGGCCTGGTCCAGGCGGTGGCGCAGTTCGGCCACCTCGGCGGCCTCCGGGCTTTCCTCCCCCAGCTCGCGCTGGATGGTCCGCAGTTGCTCCCGCAGGATGTACTCGCGCTGGGCGCGGGTCAGGTGCTCCTTGGTTTCGGCCGCGATGCGACGGGAGACCTCCAGGACTTCGACCTCGTGGGCCAGGGCATCGTCCAGCCAGCGGAGCTTCTCGATGAGGCTGGGGAGGCCATAAAAGGCCTGATGGCGGGCGACGTCCAGGCGCAGGTTGCCGGCCACCAGGTACAGCACCTGGCGCGGGTCCTCCACCCCGGCGACCAGGGCGGCCGCTTCCTCCGGGATGGTGCCGGACAGGTCCACGACCTGCCGGAACCGGGCCAGCACCGACCGCTTGA
This sequence comes from Chloroflexota bacterium, assembly GCA_016210175.1. GTDB lineage: Bacteria > Chloroflexota > Dehalococcoidia > SHYD01 > JACQUQ01 > JACQUQ01. The sequence goes on from JACQUQ010000204.1 coordinate 4,744, forward strand.
GCGCCTCGACCTCCGGCGTAAGCTCCTCCTCATCCGGGGCCAGCGTGATGTGTGCCTGCACGTAAGGCTCGCTGCCGGTCCACTCCGCCACGCGCATCCGTTCCAGCCCCTCCAGGGCCACGGTCAGGGTGCCGTCGGGCTTGCGCAGCAGTTGCAGGATGCGGCAGACGGTGCCCAGGCGGTACACGTCCTCGGGGCCGGCGCCTTCGATCTCCGGGCGGAGCTGGGGCACGACGCCCAGGAGCCGGTCGCCCCGCATGGCGTCGTCAATGAGGTGTTTGGAACGCTCCTGGCCGACCGACAGGGGGACGACCGCATACGGGTAGACCACCGTGCCCCGCAGGGGCAGGATGGGCACCACCGCGGGGAGCGTGTGGAGGACTTCCGCGATCTCGGCGCGACGGGACTCATCGGGCGCGACCATACTCTCACCGTCCCTCAGATGTGGCTGCGCGGGGCAGCATGATGGTGAGGAAGCCCCGATTGTAGGAGGCCTCGACCCGCTCGCCGTCCACCGCGAGGGGGAGGTAGACATCGCAGCGGAAGGGGCCGTAGCGAATGCCCGCCTCGTGGTAGATCAGGTCGGCGCGGTGCGGCGCGGCATCCTCCCGATGGCCGGTGATCACCAGCGCATCGGGGTAGAGCAGCACCTCCATGTCGGCCTCGTCCATCCCGGCCAGCTCCGCCTTCACCACCAGGCCGTCGGCCGTCTCATAGACATCTATCGGGGGATGCCAGAGGGCCTCCAGGGCCGCGGGCTGGGCCGCGGGCTGCTCCCAGGGGCGGCGGAAGAGCGAGGCCGTCCGCTCCTGGCTTTCCAGGTAGGATACGGACATCCGGCGGCAACGCAAGCGCATGAGCTTCCTCATTTCCAGCGGCACGGCCGGGCCACCCGACCCGGTCGGGTGCTGGTGGCGGTCCTGACGCGTATTACCTTTAATAGTACAACGTGGCCTGACTTGCTTGGGTTAGACTTATCTCGTACCAGAACACGGCAAGTTCGCGGTAATAAAAAGAGAAGATAGTTCTTCAGCAATACCGCCTTTATCATTCATCATTCTCGCAAATGATATCGACGCCCACGAACCTCCGCGAACGCTCCCCAGAACTTGACAACGGGCCAATAATCGTTACACTCTGACGGAAATCCAGGGTTCTCCCTAGTTGACATCGACCATGACGGTGCCTGCAAAATGGAAGCTGGACCGCTCCCGGATGGCCCGCCGGGGAAGCCGCACGCCTCATGCCGAGGCTGCGGGGAGGGCCGGAGCGCTCTCCAAAAAGGCGAGGGAGGAAACCATGCGCATCGCTGAAGGGATCCTGGGGAACACCGCCATCCCTGGGGCCGGCATCCCGTCGTGGGCGTTGCAGCGGCTCCGGGGCTGCTGGCGCGCCACCCAGCGGCCAGCGGCACTGGTGACCGGAGGCGCCCCGCGGCTCCCAGCGCTGCTGCCCCTGCTCACCCTGGTCTCCGGTGTCGCCGGCTATGGCGTCTGGAGCGGGTGGGCCGCCCCTGGAGGTGACCTGCTCGCCTCCGTGGTGGTCTTCGGCATCCTCAGCGGTGGGCGGTCGCCCGACGAACACGCGGCGGTCCTGACCGACCAGGAGACGGTGTGGCGCATGCAGCGGCGTCTGCGGGAGCTGGAAGGGCTGACGGAGTTGGGCCGCATCGGGTCGGCAGGGTCCCCGCCCGACGTCTTCTTTGGGACCCTGACGGCGCTGGTGGCCCGGCTGCTCGGAGCGCAGGCGTGCGCCGTCTTCCTGGCACACCCCCAGGCGACCGTGCTGCGGCCCGCGGTCCCGGCCTGCGGCATCGGTGACGACGCCCTGGCCGCAGCGGTGCTGTCCGCAGAACCCGGCACGGTCGCCGCGGCGCTCCTGGAGGGGAGCACCCTGGGGACCGCTGAGCTCGCCACCGACCCGACGCTGCGGACGCTCCATCACGTGGCCGCGGGCGGCGGTGCGGCATCGGCCATCGCCATCCGGTTCCGGGGGCACGGCGAGCCTATCGGGGTGCTGGTCCTGTTCAACAAGGTGGACGGCGCGGACTTCGACGCGGACGACCGGCGGCTCCTGGACATGGTCGTGGCGCAGATCGGTCCCACCATCGAGGGCTTCCAGCGCTACCGGGAGTCCGAAGAGCAGCGGCAGATGCTGCACGCCGCGCTGGACCATATGGTCGATGGCATCGTCGTGGTGGATGCTGGTGGCCGCGTGCTCTATGCCAACCGTGCGCTGATGCGCCACTGGCGCAAGCCTATCTATCCCGGCGCCCTGCGCAACGACTTCATGCGGAATGAACGCTTCTACGATCTGGAAGGAAACCTGGTCCGCTTCGCCCGATTACCGCTCTCGCGGGCCCTGGGCCAGGGGGAGACGACCCGCCACGAGCGCTTCGCCTACGCGCGGTCCGACGACCAGTGGAACTACTACGACATCAGTTGTACCCCCCTGTTCGATGACCTGGGGCGCGTCACCAGCGCCGTCTCCGTTTTTCGGGACATCACCCAGCAGGTCGCCGGTGAGCAGGAGCGGGAGCGCCTGCTGGAAGAGCTGGCGATCAGCGAGGGCCGTCTCCGCGTCATCCTGGAGACCATGGACGATGCGGTGGTGGTGTTCCGCGGGGATACGGTCGTCCTGGCCAACCGGCGCTACCGGGAGCTCTTCGGCTTTGAACGGGATATCGTCGGGCGGGCCGCGCCCGACCTGGCTGCACACATGATCCACTGTTTTGCCGATACCGGCGCCTACTTCGCCGCCCGGCGCCAGGCCACCACTACCCCGGAGAGCCTCATCACCACCGACCTGGAAACGGTGTGGCCCGAGCATCGCTTCCTGCGGCGCGTCAGCTCGCCGGTACCGGGCCCGGACGGGGACTATTTCGGCCGTATTGTGCTCTACCGGGACATCACCGACCTGCGGAACCTGGAGCAGAAAAAAGATGCCTTCATGCTCACCGTGGGGTATGAGCTCCAGGAGCCCCTGACCATCATCAAGGGTTACGGAGCGCTGCTGCAACGGCGCCTGGCCGGGCTGCACGGGTCGCGCGACGTCCTGCGACGGATCGGCTTGGACCTGGAGGCCGTCGGCCAGCAGGTCGCGAACCTCTCGACGGAGACCGACCGCCTGCTGTACCTGGTCGAACAGTTCCAGGACCTCGTGCGGCTGGATACCGAGGAGCCAAGCTTGAAACCTGTCGATCTGGTGGGCCTGGTCGATGAGGTCGTCGCGCAGTTGGGGCCGGAGTTGCTCCTGCGTCGGGTCCGGGTCCACCGGCCGCCGGCAGGCCAGAGCCTGACGGTGCTGGGCGATGAGCGACGGCTGCGCCAGGCGTTGTACGCGCTGGTCCACAACGCCGCGCAGTACTCGCCGCCCACGGAAGCCATTCTGGTGTCCCTCATCCGGCAGGAGCAGGAGAGCAGGCAAGAGGCGCCGGCGTGTGTGACCGTCCAGGACTTCGGGATCGGCCTGGAGCCAGGGGAAGCGACGCAGGTCTTCGAGCGCTTCTACCGGGGGGAACACGCCCGCGCGCTGGCGCCCCGCGGCCTGGGCATTAACCTGTACCGGGCGGCCACCATCGTGCGGCGCCACCGGGGCGAGATCCGGGCTGAGAGCGACGGACCGGGGCGCGGCAGCCGCTTCACCGTCCAGTTGCCGCTCCTGTTGTGATACCCCAACCTGCGGCGGGAGGACCGTGGCGGCGCCTTCCGGAGCGCACGCCGGTCTGCCGGGTGGCGCGGGAGATCACGGCGTGGTAGGCTGAAGCCGGAACCAACCCGGTCCAGGAAGGAGCAGCGTGTCCAGGGTGCAACGGTCGATCGTGGTGCGGGCGCCGGTGGCGCTGGTTTTTGCCGTGGTGGCCGACCCGGACCTGGCTGCCAAGCACGTCCCCAATATCCTGGCGATTCGCGACCGCTCGCCGGGGCCGGTGGGCGTGGGGTCCACCTGGCATCAGGTGATGCGGGTGGCCGGCCACACCCTGGAAGGGAGGGTGCAGGTGGTGGAGTACCGTCCCCCGCAGTGTTGCAGCATCGAGATGCAGGGCGCCGCCGGGATGCGGGCCCGCATTACCATGGATCTGGAGCCGCACGCTGAGGGGACCCTGGTGCGCCAGACCTTCGATTACCATGTTCCCGGTGGGCTGGTCGGGGCGATGGCCGCGCGGCTGTTCTTTGATAGGATGGCGGAGCGGGACATCGAGGAGAACCAGCGGATTCTGAAGCGGGTGGTGGAGGACTTGGCCGCAGGCCAGGGCACGCCGGAGTAGCGCATGCCGGCAACGCCCGTTCCTTGAGTCTGTTGAAAGGCTTGCCCTGATCCCTTCGGCTGCGCTCAGGGTAATTTCCGCCGAAAGGAACGGGCGTTACCCCTTCGACAGGCGCAGGCGACGCCCGGCGCTAACACGTCCTAATACTACAGTTCCCCTTGTCATGCTGAGCGAAGCGAAGCACCCGGCTGGGAGGGGTACGGCCCCACCAGATTCTTCGCTGACGCTCAGCATGACGACCCCAAGGGGAACGGTACTACTAATCGGTCACGCGCGTGGCTTTGCGCAGCACCTGTCGGAGGTTGTCATAGCGCGTATCGGGCAGCTCCCGGATAAGGCGCAGGACGGCCTCGGGTGCGCCGCGCTGGGAGGCGTAGTGCCAGAGCCCATGGCGCTCCTGCGGGAAGGGGACCCCCTCCAGGTACTCAGCCAGATGCGAAGCACCCCACTGGGTGGTCACGCCGGGGTCATGGCGCTTGACGTCTGCCTCCTCCGCCTCCGGGTCGTGGTACCGCTCCATTGCCATAGCACCATCCCTCGATCCGGTTATGCGGCCTCTTCCAGGGTGTTGGCCGTGCCCAGCACCTGGTCCAGGCTCTCGTAGCGCCAGTCCGGCAACCGGCTCAAGAACTCCAGCACATCGGCTGCTGCGCCCCGCGTCCGCGCGTGGCGCAGCAGCCCCTCGCGGTCCTGGGGGAAATGCACATCGGCCAGGCATTCGGCCACGTGGGTTGCGCCAAAGCGAAAGGGCTGCGGGTCGGTGGGGCGGGACGGACGCTCCTGCATAGCACGCACCTCGGCGGCAGCGCCCCCAGGAAAAGATTCCCCCAGGAACCTTTCGGTGTACCCTGGCAGCTTACGGTGCCCTATGCACCTTTCGGGTTCGGCCCCGCAGGGCCTAGCCGTACTCAGTGTTCGGTATCCTTGGGTCCGCCAGGTGCACCCTACTCAATTCCTGGGGGCATCTTCATCGTAGCACCCGCCCTGCCGGGCGGTCAACCCGCTGACCTGTCAGACTCCTGCGAGATACGGACGGCAGGTATCGCAAAGGTCTCGCGACGGGACACCGCAGCGCACGGCATGGCGCGCGCTGGCGGCGCCGGGCAAGCGGGCTGGTGGGGCGGCTTACTCCGGTCGGATGGTCGCGGTGTGGACACGCAGGGGTGGGATCTCTTTACCGCAGGCGGGGCAGACCCACTGCTGATCGACCGGGGCGCCACATCCCGTGTGCACCAGCTCAAACCGCTGCTCGTCGGAGAGGTGGCGCGCGCCCCACAACGCCAGGGCGGCGATCACGGCGCTCAACTCCTGGCCCCGCGGCGTCAGGTGGTACTCCGCCCGGGGTGGGTGCGCGCAGTAGTAGGTGCGTACCACGATCTGGTTGGCCTCCAGGAGCTTGAGCCGGTCTGCCAGGATATTGGTGGGGATACCCGGCAGCGACGCCTCCAGGTCCTTGAACCGTGCCTTCCCCTTGAGCAGGTCCCGCACGATAAGGAGGGTCCAGCGATCCCCTAAGATATCCAGGGTCTTGGCTACCGGGCAGTTTTGTCGGTATATCTTGTACACGCCAGCACCTCGGTCAGAACGAGGGAGATACCCGGCCGTTCCCCCTCATTATAACAAAACGGCTTGATAGCGCAATGTGGCACTTTGCAAGAGCAAGTAACTCATGTTCCGTAAGTCTTGGAAACCACCGCGAGACCGGGAGGCAGCCTCCCGGCCGGGGGCTGTACCCGCAGCGTGTTCCGTGGTACAGTGGCGTGGGCCACGCGCCGGGAAGCAGCGCGCGCCCAGACCAGCAGCGTAGAGCAGCAACACGAAAGGGGGACCTGTGGCTCAATCCGCGGTACGTCTTGGTGTCATCGGTACAGGGGGCTTTGCCCGGAGCATGCACCTCCCCCGCTTTCAGCAGCTCTCCGGTGTAGAAGTCGTGGCGGTCTGCAACCGGACTGCGGCCACCGCCCAGCAGGTCGCGCGCGAGTTCGGGGTGGCCCGTGCCGTGACCGACTGGCGGGAGGTCATTGCCATGCCGGATGTGGATGCGGTGCTGATTGCGACCTGGCCCTACCTGCACGCTCCGGCCAGCATCGCCGCACTGGAGGCAGGCAAGCATGTGCTGTGCCTGGGCCGGATGGCGATGAACCTGGCGGAGGCCCGCAGCATGCTGGAGGCCGCCCGCCGGGCGCAGGAGCGCGGCGTACGCGCCATGCTGGTGCCTCCCGCGTTCGCCGTCGCCGGGGATGCCTCTATGCGGCGGCTCCTCGCCGAGGGGTACGTGGGGCGGGTCCATCAGGTGCTGGCGGTGTTCCTCAACGACCAGCACAGCCACGCCGCAGCGCCCCTGACCTGGCGCCAGGACCGGGAGCTGTCCGGCATCAATGTGCTGCTGCTGGGCGCCCACTATGAAGTCACCCGCCGCTGGTTGGGAGACGTCACCGGCGTCATGGCCCGCGAGCAGACCTTTATCCGGGAGCGCCCTGCGCCCGATGGCTCCGGCCGGCTGGCGCCCGTCACGGTGCCGGATGCCATCACCGTGGTGGCCGACCTGGCCCAGGGCGGCACCCTGACCTTCCTGGAGAGCAGCGTGGCCCGCTTCGCCGGTCCGCCCCGCATCGAGATCTACGGCAGCGAGGGCACCCTGGTCTACCGTATCCCCGGCGACGAGATCCTGGGCGCCCGTGCTGGCGACAAGGAGCTCGCGCCGTTGCCCATCCCGGAGGACCTGCGCCGCACCTGGACGGTGGAAGCGGACTTCCTCCGTATGGTGCGGGAGGGCGGCCCCGAGGTGGAACCGACCTTTGCCGACGGGGTGGCCTACATGGAGTTCACCCAGGCGGCGCGGCTCTCCGCCACCGTGGGCGGGTGGGTGCCGCTGCCCCTGCGTGGAGATATGGAGATCCCGCCGACCAGCGAGCGCTGGGCCGAGCTCTGGCGCGGTCGCCCCGGTCACCAGCCCTGAGCCGGCGGGTGATGGACGTTGAACCCCTTCCCGACGGGGGGCTATAATGCCTGTGGCACGATGGGGATTTTGAGGTCGGAGGTGGGCACGGTGCTCAAGACACGGACCTGTGGGGAGTTGACGGCCCGCGACATCGGGCAGCGGGTGAGCCTGGCCGGGTGGGTCCACCGCCGCCGGGACCACGGCGGCCTGGTATTCATCGACTTGCGCGACCGCGACGGCATCAGCCAGATCGTCTTCAACCCTGAGGTCGCCTCCGACGTCCACAGCCTGGCGCGCGACCTGCGGGCGGAGTACTGCATCCAGGTGGGAGGCGCCGTCAACCGCCGTCCGGCCGGGACCGAGAACCTCCGCCTGCCAACCGGCGAGATCGAAGTGGTCGCCGACCAGTTGACCATCCTCAACCCGTCCAAGACGCCGCCCTTCTACATCAACGAGCCGGTGGCGGTGGACGAGAGCCTGCGCCTGCGCTACCGCTACCTGGACCTGCGCCGCCCGGAGATGCAGCGCACCTTCATCTTGCGCCACCGGGTCATCAAGTACATCCGGGACTTCCTGGACGCGCGAGGCTTCCTGGAGATCGAGACCCCTATCCTGATCAAGAGCACGCCGGAGGGTGCCCGGGACTACCTGGTGCCCAGCCGGGTGCACCCCGGCAAGTTCTATGCCCTGCCCCCGTCGCCCCAGCAGCTCAAGCAACTGCTCATGGTGGCCGGGTTCGAGAAGTACTTCCAGA
>JACQUQ010000017.1 GCA_016210175.1 Chloroflexota bacterium
GGCAGCCGGCCTGAAGGCCGGGCCTTCCGGCGAGTTCCCGGCCCGCCGTTCACGGCGGCAACTCATCTCAGCAAGCGAGACCTGATAGAACACTAGCGCACGTCTGCCAAGCAAAGTAGGGGCGAACCTCGTGTTCGCCCTGGGCGGGGACGGGGGCGAATACCAGATTCGCCTCTCCACCAGGGTGGGCAGAGGTTTGTCACCACGCCCTAACCGACCTCAGCAGGTAGTTCCACTCCGGGGAGGGGAGGAGTATGGCACGCGGTGATCTGGCGCTACAGACAGGCCGCAGCCAGGAGGAAGAACTCCGGCACGGGCAGAGCCCGTGGGCGCTCACCGGCAAGCGCCTGGTGCGCAAGCGCGCGTCCATGCTGGCGCTCATCATCATCGCCACCTTCTACCTCATGGGCATCTTCGCGCCGTGGGTGGCCCCCTACAGCTACCGGGCGCAGAACCTCGACCGCACCCTCGAAGGGCCCAGCGCGGAGCACTGGCTGGGCACCGACCGGTTGGGGCGGGACATGCTGAGCCGGATCATCTGGGGGGCACGCACGTCCGTCATCGTGTCGGTGGCGGCGGTGCTCTCCGGCACGATCTTCCTGGGGGTGTTCCTGGGCGCGCTGGCGGGCTACGCCGGGCGCTGGGTGGACGCGGTCATCATGCGCGTCGGGGAGATCTTCCTGGCGTTCCCCGGCCTGCTCCTCATCATCCTGTTTGCGGCCACGCTGCGCCCGCGCTTTGTCGAGGCGGTCAAGGCGCTGGAGCAGAGCACCGGTTTTACCGGGCTCATTGAGTCCGGCGCCGCCGATTACTTTGTCGTGTTCACCGGGCTGGCGGTCTTCGGGTGGGTCGGTATGGCGCGCCTGGTGCGCGGGCAACTCCTGGCCCTCAAGGAGCAGGAGTTCGTGCAGGCTGCCATCGCCGCCGGGGCGACCCACACCCGGATCATCCTGGCGCACCTGCTCCCTAACACCATCAGCCCCATCCTGGTGGTGGTCTCCATGGGCCTGGGGGGCGCTATCGGGTCGGAGCTGGTGCTGAGCTGGCTGGGCATCGGCGTGCAGCCGCCTACTCCCAGCCTGGGCGCCATGATCTTCGAATTGGGCGGCCAGAGTTCGCTGCAACGGCATCCGCATCTGCTCCTGGGGCCGATCTCGGTGGTGGCGCTGGTGTTCTTCGCCTTTAATCTGTTGGGAGACGGCCTGAATGATGCGCTGAACCCGCGTACCCAGTAGCCAGCGCCGCCGGGGAGCGCACCAGCGCGTGATGGCACATGGCGTTGCCTGAGCCGGTCGAAGGCCACGCCCGTTCCTTTCGACAGCTCAAGAAACGGGTTAGCAGACATGCCCTAGCGGTCCTGCGAGGGTCTCCACCCTTCATAGCGGACCGTTTTTCATGCTATACTATGCTCGGTACAAGCAAGGAGGGATGCCTGGCAGGTGAAGATCACGACAGAGAAATTACCGCGCAGCCAGGTGCTGCTCAACATCGAAGTCGAGCCGGAGCAGATGGAGCGCTCCCTAGAGCGGGCGTATCGGCGCATCGCCAACCGGACTACGATCCCCGGCTTCCGGAAGGGGAAGGCGCCCCGCTCCCTCATTGAGCGCTATCTGGGGCGCAGCGCGCTGGTAGAAGAGGCGCTGGAGCAACTCATCCCGCAGGCCTACAACGAGGCCCTGGAAGCCGAGCACATCGACGCCATTGCGCAGCCGAAGATCGAGGTCGTGCAGGATGAGCCGCCGATCTTCAAGGCCACGGTCCCCGTGCGGCCCACGGTGGAACTGGGCGACTACCGCAGCCTGCGCTTCCCCCGGCCCCAGGTCGAGGTCACGGACCAGGAGGTGGAGGAGGAGCTGGAGCAGTTGCGGCAGCGCTCGGCACCCTGGGAGCCCGTCGAGCGACCGGTGCAGCTTGACGACCTGGTCACCCTGGATGTGCAGAGCACCGTGGAGGGCCGGCCGTTCGTCAACGACAAGGGTATCAGCTATCCGGTGGTCCAGGGCTTCGCCTTCCCGCTCCCCGGCTTTGCCGACCAACTGGTGGGCGCGGAGTTGGGCGTGCCGAAGGAGTTCACCCTGACCCTGCCGGAGGATGCGGCCCAGGCGGACCTGGCCGGGAAGCCGGTCGCCTTCACCGTGACCGTCCAGGAGATCAAGGCCAAGAAGCTGCCGGAACTGAACGACGAGTTCGCCAAAGGCGTGGGTGAGGGCTACGAGAGCCTGGAGGCCCTGCGCGCCTGGCTTCGGGACCAGCTCCGGGAGGATAAGGAGCGCGAGAACCGCCGCGAGCTCGAGGACCGCGTGGTCCAGGCCGTGACCGACCAGGCGACCCTGGAGTACCCCGATGTTCTGGTGGAGCACGAGGTCGATCACCTCCTGGAAGACGTGATTCCCCCCAGCATCAGCAACAACCAGGCGCGGCTGGAGGAGTATCTGCATGCCATCGGCAAGACCAGGGAAGAACTGCGGGAGGAGCGACGCCCCAATGCCGCACAGCGGGTGGAGCGCTCCCTGGTCCTCTCCAAGCTCGCCGAGCAGGAGCAGATCACCGTCAGCGATGAGGAGGTCGCCGCCGAGGTCGTCCGGATCGTCAGCACCGCCGGAGCGCAGGCGGAGCGGATGCGCGAGCTGCTGAGCAGCCAGGCGGGCCAGGAGTCCATCACCCGTATGCTCCGCACCCGCAAGACGCTCGAGCGCCTGATTGACCTGACCGCCGCGCCCGACGGCACGGCGGCAGCGGAGGGAGCCGCGGCCCCGGAGCCGGAGCAGGACACCGCGGTGCAAGCAGAAGACGGCGCGGCAGCCCCCGCCGCGGAGGAGCAACCCTCCGGCCCAGCAACGGCGTAAGCGAAGGGATTCCCCGGAATAGGCATGGGACTGCCCCTTCTGGGCATCCCGGCCTATTTCCTTGTATGGCGTAGACGACCAGAAGCAGCAGATCCTAGACGGAAAGTGAGCGTACCCCTATGGAAGGCCAGTTTGCCCGTTACACTCTCCACAGCTTGAAGCAGTTGGTCCCCTCCCTGAGCTGGGGAAAGACCCCGTCCGCGCCGGCGGGGCAGAACGCCCTGCAACCTCTGAAGAACGTCATCCCGATGGTCATCGAGACCAGCGCCCGCGGTGAGCGCGCCTTCGACATCTACTCGCTGCTGTTGCGGGAGCGCATCATCTTCCTGGGCACGCCCATTGATGACCATATCGCCAACCTGGTCGTGGCCCAGTTGCTCTACCTGGAGCGGGAGGACCCCGACAAGGACATCAGCCTGTACATCCACAGTCCTGGCGGGGTCATCTCCTCCGGCCTGGCCATCTACGACACCATGCAGTTGATCCGGCCGGACGTCTCCACCATCTGCGTGGGTATGTCTGCCAGCATGGCGACGGTCCTGCTGTGCGCCGGGGCCAAGGGCAAGCGCTTCACGCTGCCGCACTCCACGGTCCACATGCACCAGGCGCGGGGCGGCGCCACGGGCGAGGCGGCGGATATCGAGATCGCGGCCCGGGAGATCCTGCGCAACCAGGAGATCATCCGGGGCATCCTGGTCAAGCACACCGGCCAGCCCCTGGAGCGTATCGCCCGCGACTCGGACCGGGACTTCTACATGAACGCCGACCAGGCCAAGGACTACGGCATTGTGGACGAGGTCCTGCGGCGCGACGGCGCGGCCTAAGCGCCTTCTCTCCTTTCGCAGGAAAAGGGCGGGAGGTTGCTCCCGCCCTTGGACTTTGGCGCTTTTCCAGGGGTGCTTGAAAGGGGACGACCTCCAGTAGGGTTGAGGTAGACCATACACCCAACACCGGAGGCCGTCCCCTATGCTGCACCTTACTCCTGCCCCGTCTGAAGTCCAGGGGCAGGAGATCAACCTCCCGCCCTGTGCTTTTTCTTGGAGTGCGGAGCTTCAGCTCCGGCTTTCGTTCTCCGCAGTAGTGGCACGGCGTAGGAACGGGCTTGAAACCTACCCCCTACCGTCTCTCGCAAAGGGAGGGGGGATCCTTAGAGTATATTAGGAACTTCCTAACATATTGTGGTTGGGTTCCACGGCCGAGAAGAGTTCCAGGCGTGCAGCGAAGCCCGGAGACCACACCACCTTGTAGTCCCTAACACGCTTTAGCGGAAGTTCCCCTCGCGCACCATCTTCTCCAAGGTCTGCCGCAGCAGATCCACGTGGCGGTCGTCATCGGCGCGCATGCGCTCGAAGACCTGGCGGATGGACTCGTCGCCGGTTTCCTCGCAGTCGTCCATATAGATATCGTAGGCTGCCAGGGCTTCCAGCTTGCTTTGCAGCGCGGTCAGCACATCGTAGCTAATGTTCGACATTCCCATCGCAGACCTCCCTCCCTCCGGGTGTCGGTCGCGCGCCTCGGCTCCCACCACCGGGGCACGCCCAGCCGGAGGCCATCTGCCTTACAACGAGGAGCCAGGTATCCCAGTAAAAGAGCAAGGGACAGTCCCGGTACCCGTAGCCCCTTGCCCTGCTCCCAACAGTAAGGGCAAGGCTGCCACCCTGCCCGACTGCTCCGGCGCACGCTAACCTTTGCCCACGATGCCCCGTTATTACTGCAAAGAAACCTTCTGGGGCGCGTACCCCTCCGGGTAGCCGGAGGTGAGCAGCGATGGGGCGACAAAGGGGGCGGGAGCATGGGGCCATCTCTGCCCCGGCAGCGGGGCACATCCTGGAGAGCCGGATCGACCCGGCCGGCCCGGAGTTCCAGGCCAACCGGGACTATCACCTGGGCCTGCTGGCGACCCTGCGGGAGCGCCTGGCCCTGGTGCGGCGCGGCGGCCCCGAGGAGGCGGTGCGCCGCCACACGGCGCGGGGCAAGCTCACCGCCAGACAGCGCATCGAGCGCCTGCTGGACCCCGGCACGCCCTTCCTGGAGCTGAGCGCCCTGGCCGCCTGGGACTGCTACGACAACGAGGCCCCGTCCGCGGGCATCGTCACCGGCATCGGCCTGGTCTCCGGGCGGGAGTGCATGATCGTTGCCAACGATGCCACCGTGAAGGGCGGCAGCTACTATCCCCTGACGGTCAAGAAGCACCTGCGCGCCCAGGAGGTCGCCCACCAGAACCGCCTCCCCTGCATCTACCTGGTGGACTCCGGGGGCGCCTTCCTGCCCCTCCAGGCCGAGGTCTTCCCCGACCGGGACCACTTCGGGCGCATCTTCTACCACCAGGCCGTCATGTCCGCCGAGGGCATCCCCCAGATCGCCGTCGTCATGGGCTCCTGCACCGCCGGGGGCGCCTACGTTCCCGCCATGTCCGACGAGACGGTCATCGTCCAGGGCAACGGCACCATCTTCCTGGGCGGCCCGCCCCTGGTCAAGGCCGCCACGGGTGAGGAGGTCAGCGCCGAGGAGTTGGGCGGCGCCGAGGTCCACAGCCGCATCTCCGGCGTCACCGACCACTACGCCCTGAACGACGAGCACGCCCTGGCCCTCACCAGGGACATCGTGGCCCACCTGCACCGCCGCCCGGATCTGCCCTGGGAGGCGCTGCCGCCGCGCCCGCCCCGCTACGACCCCGAAGAGTTGTACGGCATCGTCCCCGCCGACACCCGCCGGTCCTTCGACGTGCGGGAGGTCATCGCCCGCCTGGTGGACGACTCCGCTTTCCACGAGTTCAAGGCCCTGTACGGCCCGACCCTGGTGTGCGGCTTCGCCCACCTCATGGGCTTCCCGGTGGGCATCGTCGCCAACAACGGCATCCTGTTCTCCGAGTCGGCGCTGAAGGCGGCCCACTTCATCGAGCTGTGCTGCCAGCGGCGGGTGCCCCTGGTCTTCCTCCAGAACATCACCGGATTCATGGTGGGCCGGGAGTACGAGCAGCGGGGCATCGCCAAGGACGGGGCCAAGATGGTGCTGGCGGTGGCGAATGCCCAGGTGCCCAAGTTCACCGTCATCATCGGCGGCTCCTTCGGCGCGGGCAACTATGGCATGTGCGGCCGCGCCTACGAGCCCCGGCAGCTCTGGATGTGGCCCAACGCCCGCATCTCCGTCATGGGCGGGCGCGAGGCCGCCAACGTGCTGCTGACCGTCCGCCGGGACAACCTGCGCGCCCGCGGGCAGGACCTGGGGCCGGAGGAGCAGGCGGCCTTCATGCAACCCATCCTGGACAAGTACGAGGCCGAGGGCAACCCCTACTACCGCACCGCCCGCCTGTGGGACGACGGCATCATCGACCCCGTGGATACCAGGACGGTCCTGGCCCTGGGCATCGCCGCCGCCCTCAACGCGCCCATCCCGCAGACCCACTTCGGCGTGTTCCGGATGTAGGAGGCCGCCGTGTTCACCAAGGTCCTCATCGCCAACCGGGGGGAGATCGCGGTGCGCATCATCCGGACCTGCCGGGAGTTGGGCGTCGCCACCGTCGCCGTGTACTCCGAGGCCGACCGAACCGCCTTGCACGTCCAGATGGCCGATGAGTCCTACCCCATCGGTCCCGCCCCTGCCACGAAGAGCTACCTGCGCATTGACCGTATCATCGAGGCCGCCCGGCGCAGCGGCGCCCAGGCGGTCCACCCCGGCTACGGCTTCCTGGCTGAGCACGCCGCCTTCGCCCAGGCGTGCGCCGACGCGGGCCTGGTCTTCATCGGCCCCTCCCCGCAGGCCATCCGGCTCCTGGGCGACAAAGCCGCAGCCAAGGCCCTGGCCCGGTCCGTGGGCGTCCCGCTGGTGCCCGGCTACTATGGCCAGGACCAGTCCGACGACCTCCTGCTGGCAGAGGCCCGCGCCACCGGCTTCCCCGTGCTCATCAAGGCGGCCGCGGGCGGCGGTGGCAAGGGCATGCGGGCGGTCGCCACCGTCGCGGAGTTCCCGGAGGCGCTGGTCGCCGCGCGCCGGGAGGCCCTCGCCGCCTTCGGGGACGGGACGGTGCTCCTGGAGCGCTACCTGCCGGCTCCTCGCCACATCGAGGTCCAGGTACTGGGCGACCACCACGGCCACCTCATCCACCTGGGCGAGCGGGAGTGCTCCATCCAGCGCCGCCACCAGAAGGTGCTGGAGGAATGCCCCTCCCCGGCGCTCACGCCGGACCTGCGGGATCAACTGGGCGCGGCCGCGGTGCGGGTGGCCCAGGCTGCCGGGTACCACAACGCAGGGACGGTGGAGTTCCTGCTGGACGCCGAGGGCAACTGGGCCTTCCTGGAGATGAACACCCGCCTCCAGGTGGAGCACCCCGTGACCGAGGCGGTGACAGGCCTGGACCTGGTGCGTTTGCAACTCCTGGTCGCCGCGAGGGATCCCCTGCCCCTGCGCCAGGAGGACGTGGCGCTGCGGGGCCACGCTATCGAAGCCCGCCTCTACGCCGAGGACCCGGCCCGGGACTACCTGCCCTCGGTGGGTCGCCTGGCCTGCTTCGTGCCGCCCGAGGGCGTGCGCAACGACGTGGGGGTGTTCCAGGGGGCCGAGGTCACGCCCTACTACGACCCCTTGCTCGCCAAACTCATCGTGGCGGGGCGGAACCGGGACGAGGCGGTGGCCCGCTTGCGGGAGGCCCTGGACCGCTACCGGGTGGAGGGCGTGACCACCAACCTGGGCCAGTTGCGGGCCATCGTGGCCCAGCCGGACTTCCAGGCCGGGCGCCTCGCCACCGACTTCCTGGCCCGCGTGCCCTGGCGTGACCGCATGGATGCCGGTCTGCCGGCGGAGGCGCTGGTCGCCGCGGCCGCGTGGGAGCTGGCCCAGCGCGGCCTCCTGGACGGGCGCGGCTCCCGCTCCGGCCTCCCGGTGGACCCCTGGCGCGCCCTCGGCCCCTGGCGTCACGGGCGCTGGGACATGGAGTTGGCCTACCGCTGGGAAGGACGGACCGCACGCGTGGTTGTGGGGCGTACCGCCGGTGGGCAGGGATGGACCTGCGCCGTGGACGGCGAGCCGTGGGAGGTGGAGATCGACGACCTGGGCGAGGGCCGGGTGCAGGTGCGCCGGGGGGCGCAGGTGGGCATCGCGTCGGGCCGCTGGGAGGAGGGGGCCTTGCTCCTGACCTGGGCCGGGCGGGACTACCTGCTGGAGCAGCCCGACGCCCAGGGCGTGGCCCCGACCGCCGCATCCAGGAACGGGCTGGGTGAGCGCAGCCTGACGTCCCCGTTGCCCGGCCGGGTGGTCCGGGTAGCGGTGCGGGAAGGGGAGATCGTGGCCGCGCAGCAGCGCCTGGTCATCCTGGAGGCGATGAAGATGGAGCATACCATCGCCGCGCCCTACCCCGGCACCGTGCGCCGCGTCCTGGTCCGGGAGGGCGACCAGGTGCCCGCCGGGACGGTCCTAGTGGAACTGGAGCCGGCCGCGTAATACAAGATCAGGGGAGGTCGTAGGGAATCGGGCAGATGGAGGGGCGCAGGGCCCTGCGCCCCTACGCGGTTGCCCATGCCGAAAACGTCTCCTGATGCCGCAGTAAGGAGTTTTCAGTCGTCAATCGTCAGTCATCAGCATTCGACTCCCAAGAACTGAGAACTGACAACTGCTCGCTGGGTATGGTACCATACCTCCACCACACCCTCGGAGGCTGCCATGCCTTTGGACCTGGGCGCTCCCGGCTCCCCCACCCGGCGGGCCTTTCTGGAAGAAGGCCCCTGGCAGACCTGCCCCCTGTGCGCAGAGCAGAGCGGAAGCTGGGAGTGGTTAGAGGAGCACATCCTCTCTTGTGAGGGCGATGAGACTGTGGACGGCCCGGCCCGCTGGCGGGGGCGTTGGTGCCCCGCCTGTGGCGACGACTTGGACGACGCCCACGACTCCGACATCTGCATTGAGGAGCGAGCGGCAAGCTAAAGCAGGTGGAAAGCAGTACGCAGAAAGCAGGGCAGAGGTGTCCGGAATAATCCCACTGCCTTCTGCTTGCCGCCTTCTGCCTTCTCCAGGAGATGAGGGGTCTTAAATCACCGCTAGCTCCTCGATGACCCGGCCCTCCCGGAACCGGGCCAGGGAGAGGGGCGTGATATCCACCGTCGTCGCCCGCCCATCTACGATCACCTCGGCGATGACCATGCCCGTCGCGGGCGCGTGCATGAAGCCGTGGCCGCTGAACCCGGCGGCGCACACCAGGCCCCGCACCTCCTCCACCGGCCCCAGGATGGGGTGGTGGTCCGGCGTCACCTCGTAGAAGCCCGACCAGGCCCGCATCACCTCGGCGTTGCGCAGGATGGGCACCCGGTGGACGGCCATCTCCACCACCTTCTCCAGGAAGGGCCAGTTCACATCGGTCTTGAAGCCCGGCTCCTCGTCCCGGTTGGACATGCCCACCAGGACGCCCGGCCCCTCCCGGCGGAAGTACAGACCGGTAGCGAAGTCCACCGTCAGCGGGAAGTGCGCCGGCAGGTCGGCGAA
>JACQUQ010000210.1 GCA_016210175.1 Chloroflexota bacterium
CCTTGGACTGCGTCAGCAGCGAGTCGAAGATCGACGAGTGCGGGTTGCTGATGATGTCGCTCGAGACCAGCGGCACCTCGGAGTACTCGAGCACGCCCTTGAGCGGGCCCTCGGCCGCCTTCCGGACCGCCTCGTTGATCGCGTCTCTGTCCGGCCTCTGCTCGAACTGCACGACCAGGTCGACCACCGAGCCGTCCGAGACCGGCACGCGCGCGGCGATGCCGTCGAGCTTCCCCTTGAGCTTCGGCAGCACCACGCCCACCGCGCGGGCGGCGCCGGTGGTGGTCGGGATGATGTTCAGGGCCGCGGCGCGGGCCCGGCGCAGGTCGTCGTGGACCTGGTCCAGGATGCGCTGGTCGTTGGTATAGGAGTGTACGGTGGACATCAGGCCGCGCTGGATGGTGAAGTTGTCATGGAGCACCTTCACCACCGTCGCAATGCAGTTGGTGGTACACGAGGCGTTGGAGATGATGTGGTGCTTGCCGGGGTCGTACTGATGGTCATTGACCCCTAGGACCAGGGTCAGGTCCTCGTTGCGTGCCGGGGCGCTGATGATGACCTTCTTGGCGCCGCCGCCCTCAATGTGCGCGCGGGCCCGGTTGGCGTCGGTAAAGACCCCGGTGGATTCGACGACGATATCTACCCCCAGGTCCCGCCAGGGGATCTTGCCAGGGTCGCGCTCGGCAAAGACCCGGACTTCCTGCCCATTGAGGGAGATGGCGTGCTCCCCCGCGGCGACCTTGCCGGGGAAGACGCCATAGTTGCTGTCGTATTTGAACAGGTGAGCGTTGGTCTTGACGTCTGCCAGGTCATTGACGGCAACCACTTGCAACTCATCGGGGTGCTGCTCATGGAGTGCCCGCAGCACTTGTCGCCCGATCCGCCCAAATCCGTTAATGCCGACCCGTGCCATAGCTCCTCCTTCTCACGTGTCCTCTGCTCCATCATCGCGCCACCCTGCGGGTCGTTGCCTGGCTGGTTCGTGGGAGGTGGGAGTGCGTCGTGTGCTTGCCGGGTGCGGGGGAGCGCGCTCCCCCGCGGCGCTGTGGCCTGCCTAGCGCCTCGTCAGACATGAACTGATGGGGAAGACTGCCGCCGTGAACGGCGGTCCTGAGGTATCCTCGAAGGTCCGGCCTTCAGGCCGGCGGTCATCAATTCACGCCTGACAGAGTCCTAGCGGCCGGTGAAGACGGGTGCCCGCTTCTCGACGAATGCCCGCATCGCCTCGCGGGAGTCCTCGTAGTTGTTCAGTTTGGCCGTGTAGTCCTGCTCGGTGCGATAGCCCTCCTTCAGGTCCATGAACTCGACCCGGTTGAGGGCTTCCTTGGCTAGGCGCAGCGCGATGGGACTCTTGGCGGCCAGTTCCGCCGCCAGGTCACGGGCGGCGTCCATCAGCTGGTCGGGAGGCACGACCCGGTCCACGAAGCCGAGGCGGTAGCCCTCGTGGCCGTCGATGCGCTCTCCGGTGAAGTACATCCGGCGCATGCGCAGTTGGGGCACCAGGCGGGTCAGGTGTTTGCCGCCGCCCAGCAGGCCCACATTGATCTCCGGGCAGCCGAAGGTCGCCCGCTCCGAGGCGATGAGGATATCGCACACCGCGGCGACGGCCAACCCGCCGCCCAGGGCCGGTCCGTTGATAGCGCCGATGACCGGCACCGCGCAGTCATAGATGGCCCAGAAGCAGTCCCGGACCCGCCGGGAATAGAGGTGATAGTCCTCGACCGGCGCACCGGAGGTACGGGCCTTGAGGTCGGCCCCGGCGCAGAACGCCCGCTCGCCGGCGCCAGTCAGGATGACGGCGCGAATTTCTGCGCCGGCGAGCGCCCGCTGGTTGATCTCCGCGAACACCTGGGTCAGGCCGTCCCGCACGGAGAGCCCAAAGGCGTTCACCGGTGGGTAGTCGATGGTGACCGTGGCGATGTGGTCGGCCACCTCAAGCCGTACCGCTGGGGACGCTTCCGTGGTCAAGGTGCCCTCCTTCCCTGCCCCTGTGGGGCGTAGCCGACCGCGCCGTTGCCGGGCGCGACTCGGCGCTCATGGTGCTTCCCGATAACGCGGTCGCGTATCTGCACGGCTTCCTCCGGGCGTACCTGGCGGCGCCAGCAATGCGACCCCGCGCCAGGCCGCAGGCTCCAGGAGGGTGCCAGGGACCGGTCCACATCCGCAAGGGAGCCGGTTCCGGCGTCGCGCAGCGCGTCGGTGCAACGATCAGACCTCTGCCCCAGCCCCGCTCTGAAGCGGGGAGCGGAGCAGGCTTTCCTGGCGCCTCGCAGAGCAGAGATCCAGGGGATGCGGTGTGGTCTCCATCCGGTGGAGACCAGAAGGACGCTGCCGCTATGGTACCACACATTGGGCCAGGAAGAGGAGAGTATACCGATGGGCCGCAGAACCGGTGTTCGTTGGCGCACGTCGTGGCGGCCTGCTGCGCGACAGCGAGCGCACCGCGGACGGCGTACTCCGGAGGCCAGGGCTGGGGGAAACGGCGGGTGCCTGGGAGCAGCCCGGCCGTGCGGGCATAGGGGCGGAGGTGCGGCAGAGCTGCCCACGTGCGGTGCGCGCCTTATGCATGCTCCTGGGAACTGCTGGTCGTAGCGCTCACGTGTCCTGGGAAGACCGCACACGAGACCGCGGCCCCGGTCCCAGTTTGCGGGGACCGCAACGGTCTTGTGCGAGCGACGAGGCAGAACGGTGCAGGATCCAGGGCGCTGCCAGGCGAGCGCCTGAGCTACGGCAGCCTGCGCTCCTGCTAGTGTGCTGTCAATCCTCCTGTGATGGGTTCCACCCCGCCGCCCTGAAGGGCGGGCCCGCCGTTCACGGCAGCGGTCTCCCCCATCAGTTCACGGCTGACAGAACACTAGGAGTGGTGCTCCTGAGCGCTCGGCCCGATGCCGCCAGCGAAGAACAGCGCCGCTGCCGTGACGAGCGCCAGGAGGAACAGACCCACCGGAAGCGCCAGGTCGTGGCCCGCGTTGAGCAGGAGCTCTCCAATCGCGGTCACACCCAGGGCTACCGCAACGATCACCCCCGTAGGGAGCAGGAAAGGCAGCAAGCGATCCACCCCATGACCTCCTTGTTGCACGTCGTCGTTCGGTCCGACCTCCACCGCCGGGAGCGCGGACCCCCCTGGCACAGTGCGCAGTGATCCCCTCTCTACCACTGCTGGCGGGAGTTTCGCGCCCAGATGCGCGGTGTAGGCGCAGCGCTCCCCCATCCTACCACGTCCTGGGCCGGACGTAAATGCGCTGCCTGACTGGGCTGTTCGTCCTTTCGGGGGAAAGAGGGAGGGGGGCAGGGTACCGCCTCTGGGGCAGGATCAAGGTGAGCAACCCTGAAACTCCCCCATGAGCAACCGGGATCAGTAGCGCCAGGTGCCGCGGGCGTTGCCCGGCTGGGCGGTCCTCCGGCAGCACGCGGAAGCGGAGCGCCTACGGGCCTGGCAGCAGCGACGACGGGAGGATGCCCTGCCGGAGTTCCTGGCGCGGTGCGCAGCGGGCTCGCTCCTGGACACCTGGCGCGGCCCACGGCTCAACTCCGGCAACGACCGGCAGCGCCATGGCTACGTCGCCGGCAAGCACACCCGGACCAAGCAACTCCAGCGCCAGGCCTCCGGCGACCGCACTCGGGAGCACCTGCGGCTCAGGGTCCTGCTTCCTACCGTATGCCCCTTCCCCCGAAAGGACGAAGAGCCCCCACAGCCTCCCACGCCCAGGGCCTTCATGGTGTGGTGGAGCTTCTGGCTGACCGGGTCCGGCGAGACCGGGCACCTGGTGATGGCCCCATCGCCCCATGGCTGGCTTTCACCTGAGGCTGCACCGTGCCGACCGGTGCCCGCCGGGAGCGCGCGCTGTGAGCGCCAGGGGGCCGCAGGTGGTGGCTTCCGTCGCGATGCGCCAAGCAGCGGCAACACGGCGAACTCCGGGACCAGGACCGCCATTCAGCCCTGGGTGGGGGAGGTCATGACCAGGTCCGCAACCACCGGGCGCACCAGCCGCACGTACTCCCGATAGGGCATGGTGACGGACCGGGTGCGCCGGCCTGCCGGAAAGACGACGGTGTGGACCCACAAGAACCCCGCGTCCACATAGACGGGCAGCCCGTAGAGGTTGCCGAAGGGCGGTATCGCTCCGGCCTCGCAATCCCGGAAGACCTGCGTGTAGGCGTCGTCTCCAGCGATGTGCGCGCGCTCGACGCCCAGGGTGGCCGCGACCTTCTGGGTGTCCACGTGGGCGTGTGCGGGAATGACCACCATGACGGGGCGGCCCGCCGCCTCCATGATGACGGCCCGCATCGTGGCAGCCTCAGGAGGGTGCGCGGTCCCCTCTGGCCCCCCACCCGCTGGAAGCGCGGGATGCTCCCACAGCTCGTAGGTTGCCAGATGGTCCTGAAGATACTGTTCGAGGCGCTCTGGACCAGGAATGCCCGTGCCTCCGTAATGAGATGGGCGCCAGCAGCCGACCAGGGCGCAGCACCGGCCGGTGCTATCACCTCCAGCATACGACCGCGCCGCGCCAGCGCACATGAATGCCCCACCAGAGGCCGCTGAACTTCTCCTGAAAGACCACGAGCGCATGGCGGGGTATATGGTCGCTTCTTCAGAAAATGCGGGTATAATAGGCGCAGGACTCTCGATCAAGGAAGCGTTATGACGGTTGGGCCAGAGCATGCGGCCACAGGGTGGCTGGCTGCGGGTGACACGGGGGCGCAGGCGGCGCGGTGGGCCGAGGCGGTGGCGCGCGTGGCGACCGCCGTCACGCGCGCCGTGGAAGTAGCTCCGGTGGTCTCGGTCGTCCTCGACCAGGCGGTGGAGATGCTGGGGGCGCGGGCGGCCCACGTCTATCTCGTGGTGGAAGACCGTCGCGAGCTCAGGCTGGCCGGCCAGCGGAACCTGCCCGAAGATCTGGCAGCGCGCCTGGAGCGGATAGCCTTCGACACGCCGTTCCTGGCCGCCCGCGCCGCCAGCACCCAGGCGATCCAGATCGTCGAGGACGCCGACGCCCTGGACCCGGCCTTGACCATCGCACGGGCGGTCCTCGCCCGCACGGGCTCAGCCAGTATGCTCTCGGTCCCGTTACTGGCCTTCGACCATCTCGTCGGTGTGCTGACCTTCACGCTGCCGGTCCCGCACCACTTCCTCCCCCACGAGCTTGCTGCGCTGCACACCATCGCCGAGATCTTCGCGGTGGGCATCGCCAACGCCCAAGCCTTCGAGCGCGAGCGGCTGCTCCGCGGCCAAGTCGAGGCGGTACGCCATGCTGCCCTCGCCATCTCCGAGGAGTTCGGCGTGCGCGCGGTGCTCCAGACCATTGTCGAGCACGCCCGAACCGTCGCCAGCGCCCAGTACGCCGCGCTGGGGGTGGGAACCGATCCCACGCGCCCCTTCGATCCGTGGGTCTTCAGCGGCATCTCCCCGGAACAGGCAGCCGCCGTGGGCCGCGTGCCCCGCCCCGTGGGTCTGCTCGGCGCGGTGTCCAGCGGCGGGCAAGCGATCCGCCTGAGCCATGTGGCCCAGGACCTCCGCTACGCCGGCCTGCCGCCGGGCCATCCCGTCTTCACCAGCTTCCTGGGCGTGCCTATCCGGTACCGGGGGCGGAGCCTGGGCAACCTGTACCTGGCCAACAAGGTGGGGGCCGAAGCGTTCACGGAAGCCGATCAGCGGGCGGTGGAGCTCCTCGCTCAGCACGCGGCCCTGGCGCTGGAGCACACCAGGGTCCACGAACAAATGGCGGAGGAAATCGCGGAGCGCAAGCGCTCCGAGGAGGCCTTGCAGAACAGCGAGCGCACCGTCCGTGCCCTGTACGAGGCCACCTCATCGCAGCACTTGAGCTTTGCGGAGAAGGTTCAAGCGCTCCTGGCCATGGGGTGCCAGCGGTTCGCACTGTCCACGGGGATGCTGGCGCGCATCGAAGATGAGCGCTACGAAGTCGTGGAAGTGCATACGCCAGACACCGGGATCCGCAAAGGAGACATCTTTGCGCTCGGCCAAACGTACTGCCGCAACACCTTGCAAGCAGGTGAGCCGATAGGCTTTGCCCATGCGGGTGCGTCAGCATGGCAAGCGCACCCGTGCTACGCCGAGTTCCACCTAGAGGCCTATCTCGGAGCGCCCGTGATGGTGCAGGGACGGGCCTACGGCACGCTCAACTTCTCGAGTCTCCAGCCACGTCAGCAGCCCTTCACCAGCATGGACATTGGGCTGGTACGCCTGATGGCGCAGTGGGTGGGAGCAGAAATTGAGCGCAGGCTGGCCGAAGAGGAACGAGAACAGCTGCTCGCGCATGAGCAGGCGACGGCCCAGCATCTGGCCGCAGTGTTGCGCGCGGCTACCGAGTACGCCATTATTGGTACCGACCCCAACGGGGTGGTGACGGTCTTCAACGCGGGCGCAGAGAGGGTCCTGGGCTACCGGGCCGATGAGGTCATCGGTAAGCTCACCCCGATGGCCTGGCACGACCCGCAGGAAATGGCGGCCCGGGCCACGGAACTGGGGCTGCCGCCGGGATTCGGGATCTTTGTCGCTACCGCGTTGCGGGGCGGGGCAGAGACGCGCGAATGGACATTCATACGGAAGAACGGCGCACGCCGGACGGCCCTGCTCACCGTGACGGCGATGCGGGACCACCGGGGCGCCATAACCGGGTTCCTGGGCATTGCCAATGACATCACCGAGCGCAGGACCGCCGAGGCCCGGTTCCGACAACTGCTTGAGGCCGCGCCCGACGCCATTGTGGTGGTCGGCGCTGATGGGCGCATCACCGTGGTCAATTCGCAGGCCGAACGTCTCTTCGGGTACGCGCGGGAGGAACTCCTGGGCCAACCCGTTGAGGTGCTCATCCCCGCACGGTTGCGCGAGCGTCACGTGGGCCACCGGGCCCGGTATGCTGCTCAGCCACAAACGCGGCCGATGGGCGTGGGGCTTGACCTGTACGGACGGCGAAAGGACGGGAGCGAATTCCCCACGGAGATCAGCCTGAGCCCCATCGACGACGGAAGTCAGGTCTCGGTCATCAGCGTCATCCGCGATATCACCGTCCGCAAGCAGGCCGAGGAGCAACTGCGGCAGACGGCGGCGGAACTGGAACGCTCCAACGCCGACCTGCAACAGTTCGCCTATGTCGCCTCACACGACCTCCAGGAGCCGCTGCGCATGGTCGCCAGCTTTACCCAGCTCCTGGCGCGGCGCTACCGCGGCAGGCTGGACGCCGATGCCGATACGTTTATCGCGTTCGTGGTGGATGGCGCCACGCGCATGCAGCGCCTGATCGAGGACTTGCTGGCGTACTCCCGGGTGGGCACGCAAGGACGCCCGTTCGAGCCCACCAATGTCGGGGCCGTGGTGGACCGGGTGCTGAGCGAGCTGAGCGCGGCTATCACGGAGCACGGCGCCACCGTGACCCGGGACCCCCTCCCGACGGTGATGGCCGACCCCATCCAGTTGGGGCAAGTTTTCCAGAACCTCATCAGCAACGCTATCAAGTTCCACCAGGACGCGCCCCCGCGGGTCCACGTCTCCACCGAGCGGCAGGGACGGGAATGGCGCTTCTCCGTCCGCGACAACGGCATTGGGATCGACCCCCGCTACGCGGACCGCATCTTCGTCATCTTCCAGCGCCTGCACGCGCCGGGCGAGTTCCCCGGAACCGGGATCGGTCTTGCCATCTGCAAGAAGATCGTCGAACGGCACGGCGGGCGCATCTGGGTGGCATCCGCGCCCGGGGAAGGCGCAACCTTTTCCTTCACCATTCCTGAGAGGCAGGCATAGTATGGCAGACCGCGCGCGACCCATCGAGATCTTGCTGGTGGAAGATAACGCCGGCGATGTGGTGCTCACCCAGGAAGCCCTGCGCGAGGGGAAGATCCGTAACCACCTGAGCGTGGTGCCGGACGGGGTGGCGGCCCTGGCGTTTCTCCATCGAGAGGGCGCCTACGCCGACGTGCCGACCCCGGACCTGATCTTGTTGGACCTGAATCTGCCCCGGATGGACGGCCGGGAGCTCCTCAGCGCGATCAAGACCGATGAACAGTTCCGGCACATCCCGGTGGTGGTCCTGACGACCTCCAAGGCCGAGCAGGACGTCCTGATGAGCTACCACCTGCACGCGAACTGTTACATCACCAAGCCGGTGGACCTGGACCAATTCATCAGTGTCGTGCAGTCCATTGAGGACTTCTGGCTCACGGTGGTCACACTGCCACGGACCAGGGGATGACACCGTGATGGAGCGCAACAGCTTTTCCGTGCTTCTGGTCGAAGACAATCCCGGAGACGCCCTCCTCATCCAGGAGCTCCTGGCTGAGGCCAGCGGGTCGCGCTACCGGCTCGAGTGGGCCAACCGGCTGTCCACGGGCCTGGCGCGCCTGGCTGCCGGGGGCTTCGACCTGGTGCTCCTGGACCTCTCGCTGCCGGACAGCAGTGGACTGGATACCTTCCGCACGGTGCAGAGCCAGGCGCCGGCAGTACCGGTGGTCGTGCTCACCGGACTCAACGACGAGGCGGTGGCCGTCCAGGCGGTGCAGGAGGGCGCGCAGGACTATTTGCCCAAGGGACTCCTGGAGGGCAACTTGCTGGCTCGTGCCCTGCGCTACGCGATCGAGCGCCAGCGGCTCATCGTCCAGCTGGAGGCGGAACGGAACTGGCTCCATACCGTCATCGACCGCTCTCCGGCAGCCATTATCCTGGTGGAAGACGCCACGGGGCGACGCATCCGCGCCAATCCACGCGCGGAAGACCTGTTCGGGTTTCGCCTGCTGCCGGACGGGGGCATCGGCCAGTACGCTGAGTACCTCTGCCATCCCAACGGACAGCCCCTCCGCTATGAGCAGCTTGCCGCGGTCCGTGCCCTCCGCGGCGAGACCATCATGGCGCAGGAGCAGGTGATCTACCGGCCAGATGGACAGGAGGTGCCCATCCTTACGAGCGCAAGTCCCATCTGGGGCCGGTCAGACGAGGTGGTGGGCGCGGTCGTGCTTTTCGACGACATCTCGCACATGAAAGAGCTTGAGCGGCTCAAAGAGCAATGGGCATCGGTCATTGCCCACGACCTCCGGCAGCCGGTCTCCGTCATCATGCACTACGCGGCGCTCCTGGAGCAGGAGGCCCCCGACCGGCCGAGTCAACGGGCCGGCACGCAGCACATTCTCGCCGCAGCCCGGCAGCTAACCCGCATGACCGCTGACCTCGCGGACATGTCGCGGATCGAAGCGCAGCAATTGACCCTGGAGCGCCAGACCGTTGACGTGGCCGCGCTGGTGGGCGTGGTCGTTGAGCGCATGGCGACATCGCCGCGCCGCAACGTCCTCCGCCTGGAAGTCACGGGCGCCATACCGCCCGTCTCCGCCGACCCGGGGCGCCTGGAGCAGGTCCTCAGCAACTTGATCGCCAACGCCGTCAAGTATGGCTATGCCGACACGGACATCTCGGTGATCGTGCAGCCCCAGGAGGACGAGGTCCGGGTTTCCGTGGTGAATGCGGGAGACGGCATCCCCGCGGAGGAGCTCACCACGCTGTTCGCTCGGTTTCGTCGGGCCCAGCAGGTCCGGGAGCGCCGCATCGAGGGCCTGGGCCTGGGGCTCTACATCGCCAAGGGGCTCGTGGAGGCCCACGGCGGTCGCATCTGGGTCGAAAGTATCCCCCGCCAGACCACCGCCTTCCACTTTACCCTCCCGCTCCGACGTGCGCCGGAACTGGAAGGGTAGCCTCTGGCAACCCACCCAGGGGCCGCAGCCATCCCAAGACTCAGGCGGACCGGCGGAGCCGGGGCGTATGCGTGCGGAGGGCGACCGTTCACAACGGTTACTCTACGGCTTCCCCCGGACGCTGCTGGCGTCGCAGCCGCGGCGCGCAGCGGAGCAGCGCCAGCGCGCTGGGCCCGTCGCTCACTGCCCCGGAGTAGGCCATCTCCAGGGCTTGCTCCGCATCCACGCAGACCACTTCCAGATCCTCGGTTGCCTCCGGCGCGTTCTGGCCCAGTTCCACGCCCGTGGCTACGAAGATAAAGAAGCGCACATTGCAGGAGCCGGGCAGCCCATAGAAGGTCCCGACCAGCTCCAGGTCCCGGCACCGGCCCCCGGCCTCCTCCTCGAGCTCGCGCCGAGCGCCCTCCTCCGGGGGCTCGCCGTGGAGCCCTCCGGCCGGCACCTCGTAGCACCATTCATCCACGGGATAGCGATACTGGCGCAGCAGCACCACCTGGCCCGCATCGGTCACCGGCACCACCACCACTGACTCGGCCTGGTCCTGATACGCGTAGGTGGTGCGGGACCCATCCGGGAGCTCAATGTGGTCGTGCCGGTAGTGGAACCAGGAGTTGACGGAGGCCCGCATGCTGCTCAGACGCCTCCAAGGGCCGCGGCCCTCGACCATACCCGGCCTTCCTTTCCCGCGTGGGCGGTCCCTCGCGCCTCACTTCCGGATGATGAAGTAGGTCCACTCCCCGGCGATACGCACCGAGTAGGCCTCGCGGCCCTGGTGGCTGGCGGGGAAGCGCAGCGCCTGGGTGTACGCCCAAGCCGCCTGCACGGGAGTGGCGATGGGGTGACCCTTGTCCCGCATGAACTCGCCCACAAAGGTTGCGAACTGGACCGCATCGAACCCCGCCGGCGTGGGGATCTCAAAGGAACGGTCCGCCGCCGGCACCTCGGGTATTACCGGGTCCGTCCCCAGGGTGGCAAAGTAGGCCGTCAGCGCCGCCCGAAAGTCCTCCGTCATCTGGTCCATGGTGTCGCCTGCTCCTGTTGCTGGGTGCTGTGGGGCTCCCGGCCGCGAGCGACCGCGAGGCGCGCCCCGCTTACTCCGCGCCGATGGGGCGGGTCGGCTCGCCGTGGTCTACCCAGCGCTGCTCGATAGCGCGGGCCAGTTCGTTCCGGAAGTCGTCCTGGCCCTGCTCGACGGGGCGAGGGTCGGGAGACGCGGGCTCCTCCTGCGGTTGGGGGTCCGGCACGGTCTCCGCTGGCGCTCGGCGGGTGGTCTCATCGCCCGACATCGTATCCTC
Source organism: Chloroflexota bacterium (assembly GCA_016210175.1). Taxonomy (GTDB): domain Bacteria; phylum Chloroflexota; class Dehalococcoidia; order SHYD01; family JACQUQ01; genus JACQUQ01. The sequence goes on from JACQUQ010000210.1 coordinate 10,989, forward strand.
CCTGGTATCGTGAGTATCGTTCCTCCGCTGGGGCGGGCCGCGCTCGGGCCGACCCGTGTGGGCGCGTCCCCTGCGTGGCAGGACCGGGTATACCATACCGGACCGGGACACGGGAAGCAAGGCCCCGACGTGGATGCGCGCGTGGTCAGAAGGGGAGTTGACAGCAGCAGGCGGTGCCGGGAGAATCCCAGGGGAGCGCCCGCGGTAGGGCGGTCCTGAAGGAGGGCTGTGGCATGGGTGAGATCAGCGCCCTGGGGTCGGCGTTCTTGTGGGCCGCGAACGGGGCGCTCCTGCGCTCCCAGGCCGGCCGCATCCCCGCCCTGGCGCTCAACGCCATCCAATACCTGTGCGCCTCGGCGGTCCTGCTGGTCTTCCTGCTGCCGCTGGGGTACGTGGGCCAGGCCCTCCACCTGGGCGGCGGGCTGCTGCTCTACCTGGCGGGGAGCGCCCTGGTGGGCATGGCGGGCGGTGATACCCTCTACATTCACAGCCTGCGCCTGATCGGGATCGCGCGTGCCTTCCCCTTGAGCAATAGCCTGTATGTCCTGTTTACCTTTGCGGTGGCGGCGACCTTCCTGCGGGAGCCCGTCGGGTGGGCGGAGGCGGCGGGCGGCGCGCTGGTGGTGGCGGGGATGTCCTGCCTCGCGCTGGCCCAGGGTGGGGTCGAGCAGACCATGCCCTCCGGGAGGACAGGCCCCCTCCAGGGGCTGCTGGCGTCGGCGGGGGCCGCGGCGTGCTGGACTATCTCCATCTTCCTGTTGAAAGTCCTGCTCGTCGAGGTGGACATACTCACGGCCAACGCGCTACGCTTGCCCCTGGTGGCGCTGACCTTGCTGACCGTGGCGTGGCTGGGGGGCGCGGGGCCGCGCCGGAAGGACTTCAATGGCTACAGTCTGGCCCTGGTAGGAGCGGCCGGGGTGCTGGGCATTACCCTGGGCAGCCTGGCGTTCCTGTTTGCGGTGCAGGTCGCGGGCGCCGCCAAGACCGCGGTGCTGGCCTCCAGCTCGCCCCTCTTTGCCGTCCTGCTCTCCCTGGTCTTCTACCGTCGGGAGGTCACCCGGTCCGTGGTGCTGGGGACGGCGCTGTGCGTGGCCGGCATCGCCCTCATCGCCTGAAGCTCGGCAGGCGCCCCGTCCCCAAGCCGCTCAAGCTCCCCGGTCAGCGACCTCGCGAGCGCGACGGCGAGCGCAGCCGTTACCCCGCGATCCGCACGATAGCCACGCCCACCAGCCCCTGGACCAGGACCGCCGCACCCAGGCACAGGTAGGTGCCGATGCGCTCCCGGGCGTAGAGGATAGCCCCCAGGACCGCGTTCACCACCAGCACCGCCAGCGAGACGGCAGGCAGCATCAAGACGTACGAGCGCAGGCCGATCTGCTCCACGACGCCTTCCGCCGTAAAGCGTAGGGGCAGCAGTTCCGGGAGGGAGGGAAACGCATAGCAGAGGTAGGCGAACAGGGCCGCGTTCGCCACCAGGCCCAGGGCGAGCAGCCCGTGGACGATCCTATCGTGCCACAGGGGAAGGTCGAGCCAGGCGGGTCGTTGCGCGGACGGCGCCACGGCCTCGCTGGGACCCAGCGTCTGGCACCGGTGCAGTTCCCGCAGGAAGCGTTGCGGGTTGGGCACCGAGATAGCGTAGGCCAGGGAAGAGGTCACGATGTACCGTAGCTCGCCGGACCACAGGTGGGTACTGAGGAACACCACTTCCCCGAGGTCGTCCACCAGCGCGCGGCCGACATGGTGGCCGGGCCAGGAGACCCCGCGGAAGGCCCGGCGCTTCCCTCCCTGCGTTCCGGGGAGGGTGGCGACCACGGCCGACAGCGGCACCAGATAGCTGCTGAAGCCCCAGCGAATCGCCAGCCGGTTGCGGTCCAGGTGGTAGCGCAGGCTGGCGCATCCCGCGGTCCAGTACAGGAAGAGGGCCGCGCCCAGCAGCAGGCCGAGCACGACCAGGCCAACCACGAAGCTGACCAGAGAGACCGGCTGCTCCAGCATACGCCGGGCCAGCAGGACCGCCAGCCCCGCCAGCAGGGCCACGATCCCCCCACCCACCACCACGCCGGGCCACACCCGCGGCCGAAACTCCACGGCTTCCTGGCTCCAGATCAGGCCTTGACCAGCTTGTAGGCCGGGGTACACCAGTCTTTGTACTTGGCAACCTTGCCGCGAATCACGTCGAAGTAGAGGTCGGAGATGGCCTTGGTGATGGGGCCGACCCCGCCGGTCCCCACGGCGCGGCGGTCGATCTCCGTCACCGGGGAGACGTGGGCCGCGGTGCCCGTCATGAAGACCTCATCGGCGGTGTACAGCTCGCTGCGGTCGATGGAGCGCTCGATGGTCTCGATGCCCAACTCCTCCCTGGCGAGGGTCATGACCGTGTTGCGGGTGATCCCCACCAGGATATTGTCGTAGACCGGCGGGGTCACCAGCTTGCCATGCATCACCAGGAAGATGTTCTCGCCGCTGCCCTCGGACACGTGGCCGTCGTGGGTCAGCATGATGGCCTCGTCATAGCCGTCTTCCTCGGCCTCAGACTTGGCCAGGGCGCTGTTGACGTACAGGCCGGTGATCTTGGCCCGCGCCGGGGCCACGTTGTCGTCAATGCGCCGCCAGGAGGAAACGCAGCAGCGGATGCCCTTCTCGACATCCAGGTAGGGACCGAAAGGCGTCACGAACAGGAGGAAGTCATCCTCGATGGTGTGGAGGCGGACGCCCACCTTCTCCGCACTCTTATAGGCCAGGGGGCGGATGTAGATATCCTCCCGGTAGTCGCACATCTCCACCAGCCGCACGGTCTGCTCGAACATCTCATCGACGGAGTAGGGCAGCTTGATGCGGATGATGCTGGCGCTGGCTTGCAGGCGCTGGAGGTGCTCCCGTACGCGGAAGAGGTACATCTGCTTTTCCTCCGCGTTCCAATTGCCGCGGATACCCTCGAAGCAGGCCGTACCGTAGTTGAACGCGTGGGTCATAATCCCGATCTTGGCTTCCTCAAGGGGGACAAACTGTCCGCGGAAGAACGCGTACTGGGGCATCGTTCTCTATTCCTCCTTCTCGGATACGGGAGCCCAGGGGAATGCGGCGAGGCGCACTCCTGGCGCAGGGGTACGGGGGCATTATAACGTACCCGGCTACAGGCGACAATCCGGGCGCCCCGTCTTGCCCGCGGTGGACGGCGTCAGGTCAGGGGACAATTCTGCCCCGTTTCCGACTGCCCTCGCGCAGATTCTGAGACGTTTTCGGCATGGGCAACCGGTAGGGGCGCATGGCCATGCGCCCCTA
>JACQUQ010000211.1 GCA_016210175.1 Chloroflexota bacterium
CCGGGATGGAGGCGATGCCGCCGCCGGTGCCGCCCAGGGTGAAAGCGGGGCGGATGACCAGGGGCAGCCCCAGTTCGCCGGCCACCTCCCGCGCCTGCTCCATCGAAGTCACCGACGCGCTGGGGGGAACGGGCTCGCCGATGTCGGCCAGCATGCGCTTGAACAGCTCCCGGTCCTCGGCCTTGCGGATGGCCTCCAGGGGCGTGCCCAGCAGCCGGACGCCGTACCGGTCCAGCACCCCGGCGTCGGCCAAGTCCACCGCCAGGTTCAGCCCGGTCTGGCCGCCCAGGGTGGGCAGCAGGCCGTCGGGCCGCTCTCTGGCGATGATACGGGTCAGGACCTCGACGGTCAGGGGCTCGATGTAGACCACATCGGCCACATCTTCGTCGGTCATGATGGTGGCCGGGTTGGAGTTCACCAGGACGGAGACGACGCCCTCCTCCCGCATGGCCTTGCAGGCCTGGGTGCCGGCGTAGTCGAACTCCGCGGCCTGGCCGATGACGATGGGGCCCGACCCGATGATGAGGACCTTGGATGGCTTTGGCATACTCAGCGTCCTGCCCTAATCTTGTTTGCGTACTCGAAATCGTCGACTGTTCTTGGCCCTTGGAGGCCGTAGGCTGATCTGGTACGATACGACCATGAAACCGGAGGCGCAAGCTTGGGTTGACCTTGCCGAACAGGAACTCGCTGCCGCACGGGTGCTGCTGGAGCACAAACTTATCGCTCCAGCGTTAACCCAATGTCGGCGAGCGGCTGCCAATCTGGATAAGGCCCTGTGGGTCGAGACCCACGAAGAGGGCTTCCCGCCGCGTACGCCTGAGTTGCCCGAACCGCTCCTACCGCATGCGGGTGTCGCAGGTGCGGGACCCGCAGCGAGCGATACTGAAGTCAGAAACGCTTTGAATGACTTCGTCATCAGTCTGAGCCGCCAAATTCGGGTTGAAGCCCTCATTCTCTTCGGCTCGTATGTCAATGGCACACCCGACGAGTGGAGCGACTTCGATGTTGCGGTCATTTCGCCGGACTTCGAGGGCCTCCCGCTCTGGCAACGACAAGATATCATTGCCCGGTTGACGGTGAAGCGCGACCGTCGCCTCGCTCCCATCGGCTACCCGTCCAGCGAGTACCACCACCCCGGCCCGCACTCCTTCCTGCGGGAGATTCTGCGGACAGGGAAGGTGGTGTATCAGGCGGAGTGAACGTTATCGTTCCCGGTACGCCTCCCGACGATGCAGCACCCTCAGGACGGTGACCACCTGCTCGGCATCGTCCACGGTGTAGAAGATACGGTACTCGCCACTATCCACCCGGAGTTCCCCAGGGCGTGAGATAACCCGCTTACAATCTTGGGGACGTGGGTTCTCTGCCAGACTCTCGGCCTTCCTGATGATCTGCCCCACAATCTTGGGCGGCAGCCCCACCACGTCTTTATCAACTTGCCGCTCAATAATCACCCGATACACGAGGACTAATCCGCAAGCGCATCGGGATGCTCGGCCAGATACCGGGCCTTGAACTCCTCCAAGGTGATAGGGGCTTCTTCAGGGTGCTCGGCCCAATACTTTGCCATAACTTCCTTACGAGGGCCGCACGCCTTCTCATAATCTTCAAGCTGATCTTGGTACAGGAAGATGGCATCTTCCAGGTCCTCAATCTTCTCCAGGAGCGCCTTGAACCGCTCCACACTCAGCAGCATTGCCACCGGCTCTGAGCGGTTGATGACCTCGTAGACTTTCCCCTCGCCCACTTCCTTCAAGATCTCACTGAGGTGAGCTTTCAGCTTGGCGACACTCACGATCTCAGGAATGCTCATGATGTGGTCTCCAGCCGCACTAACTCCAGCCACCGGTCAAACAGGTACACGTTGTCCCGCGGGCCGGGGCTGGCCTCCGAGTGGTACTGGATCGTGAGAATCGGCAGCTCCCGGTGGCGGAAGCCCTCGACGGTGCCATCGTTCAGGCTCACATGTGTTATGTCAACCTGTGGGGGCAGGGAGTCGGCGTCCACCGTGTACCCGTGGTTCTGGGAGGTGATGTGGACCCGCCCGGTCAGCAGGTCGCGCACCGGATGGTTGGCCCCCCGATGGCCGAACTTGAGCTTGTGGGTGGTCCCGCCCAGAGCCCTGGCGAGGACCTGGTGGCCCAGGCAGATGCCCATGATGGGCCGCTGGCCGATGAGACGGCGCGCGGTGCCCACCAGGTAGTCCAGCAGCGCCGGGTCGCCCGGACCGGGGGAGAAGAGCACCCCCGCCGGGTCCAGGCTCAAGATGTCCTCGGCGCTGGCAGTGCAGGGCACCGCGGTCACCCGGCAGCCCCGCTCCCGCAGGCTGCGCAGGATGTTGTACTTCAGCCCGCCGTCCACCACCACGATGTGGGGCTGTGACGGGTCGTCGGGCAGGTCTTCCGGCTCCCAGCGGTAGGGGCGCTCGGTGCTGACGGTGCGCACGAAGTCGGTATCGTCGTAGATCTGCTCCGAGGCCATGCGCTCCAGGGCCTCGGCCGCGGTCTCGTCGCTGGTGATGGTGCCCATCATCACGCCCGCGGTGCGCAGGCGGCGGGTCAGGGCCCGCGTGTCTACCCCGCAGATGCCCACGATGCCTCGCTCGGCCAGGTAGTCGTGCAGGGTGCCCGTGCTCTGCCAGTGACTCGGCATGGGGCAATCCTCCCGCACCACGAAGCCCCGCACCTGCACCTGCGGGGATTCCACATCGAAGGGGTTGACCCCGTAGTTCCCGATGAGGGGGTAGGTCATCACCACGATCTGTCCGGCATAAGAGGGGTCGGTGAGGACCTCCTGGTAGCCGGTCACGGCCGTGTTGAAGACCACCTCGCCCGCGGTCCGGGCCTGGGCGCCTAGGGTGTACCCCGCAAAGGTCGCGCCGTCCTCCAGGACCAAGAGGGCCCGCCTGCGCTCGGCGCGTGTCATGCCGCTCACTCCTCCCGCTTACTCCAGGCTGGGGTCGCGATACACCAGCGCCCCGTCCACCAGCGTCGCCAGGACCTTCCCCTTGAGCACGCAGCCCGCCAGGGGGGTGTTCTTGCCCTTGGAGGCGAAGTCCTGGGGCCGGACCTCCCACTCCCGGTTCGGGTCGAAGATGGTCACGTCCGCCGGCGCGCCCACCGCCAGCGTCCCGGCCGAGGGGACCGGTAGCGCCCCGTTCCCGGCGTAGGGACGCTCACCCAGCACCCGCCGGGGGCCTACGGTGAGGCGGGCCACCAGGGTGAGCAGGTCCATGCGCCCGGCATGCACCAGGGCCAGGACCGACCCCAGGGCGACCTCGATACCGCTGATGCCCATCGCTGCCTGGTCGAACTCGCACAGCTTGTCCTCGGTGGCGTGGGGCGCGTGGTCGGTGGCGATGGCGTCGATGGTGCCGTCCCGCAACCCGGCGATCAGAGCCTCCACATCGGCCTGGGTCCGCAGGGGCGGGTTCACCTTGGCCGCGGTGTCGTAGCACTCCAGCAGCGCCGGGTCGGCCGGCTGCCGCCAGGGGAAGACCAGCCCATGCCCCGGCCCCATCACCCGCTCGTCGGTGAGGGTCAGGTGGTGGGGCGTCGCCTCGGCCGTCACCGGCAGGCCCCGCGCCTTGGCCCGCCGGATCAGGTCCACCGACCCGGCGGTGCTGACGTGGGCCAGGTGCAGCCGGGCGCCGGTCAGCTCGGCCAGGATGAGGTTGCGGGCCACCATGACCTCCTCGGCCGCGGCCGGCATCCCCCGCAGCCCCAGGCGGCTGGAGACCACGCCCTCGTGCATGCCGGCGCCGTGGGCCAGGGCCGGGTCCTCGCAGTGGTCAATGATGGGCCGCCCCAAGGCCAGGGTGTACTCCAGGGCGTGGCGCATCACCGCGGCGTCGGCCACCGGATGACCGTCGTCACTAAAGGCTACGCAGCCCGTTTCCGCCAGCTCCCCCAGTTCGGCCAGCTCCTCGCCGCGCTGCCCCTTGGTGACGCAGCCGATGGGGAACACCTTCACCGCGCCCTCGTTGCGGGCGGTGCGGAGCACAGCGTCCACCACCGCCGCCGTGTCCATCGGGGGGGTGGTGTTGGGCATGGCGCAGACGGTGGTGAAGCCGCCCCGCGCCGCGGCCAGAGTCCCGGTGGCGATGGTCTCTTTGTACTCGTAGCCAGGCTCCCGCAGGTGGCAGTGCAGGTCGATGAACCCCGGCGCCACCACCAGCCCGTGGGCGCGCAGAACGGCGGCGCCCTGGGCCTCCGGCGGCGGGCTTCCGGCCCCCGGCCCGCCGACCCAGGCGATGCGGCCGTCCTGGATGAACACGTCCGCCACCCGGTCGATCCCCTGCGCCGGGTCGATAACCCGGCCGTCGGCGATCAGGAGCGTCCCGCCCTGGCGCATCCTCGGCATGACCATCAGCGCCCCCCCAACAGTTGGTAGAGCAGGGCCATGCGGATGGCGACGCCGTTGCGGACCTGCTCCTCGATGACGGACTGGGCGCCGTGGGCCACATCCGGCGCGATCTCGACGCCCTCGTTGACGGGTCCGGGGTGCATCACCAGCGCGTTGGGCCGAGCGAGGGCGACGCGGGCCGCGTTCACTCCGTAGCGGCGGCTGTACTCCCGCAGGGTGGGCAGCAGCCCGCTCTGCTGGCGCTCCCGCTGGAGGCGCAAGACCATGATCACGTCCGCGCCCGGCAGAGCCTCATCGAGGTCGTAGCTCAGCCGCACCGGCGGCAGCAGCCGGGACGGGGGCGGCTCTACCTGCGGCTCGCAGCCCGCACGCCAGGCCGCGGGTACCAGGGTCGGCGGCGCACACACCACCACCTCCGCCCCCATGGTGTGCAGCCCCCACAGATTCGAGCGGGCCACCCGGCTATGGAGCACGTCGCCCACGATGACCACTTTGAGCCCGTCCAGGGCCCCGAAGTGGCCCCGCATGGTGTACAGGTCCAGGAGCGCCTGGGTGGGGTGGGCGTGCCAGCCGTCGCCAGCGTTGATGACGCTGGTCCGCAGGTGCTGAGCCATGAGGTACGGCGCGCCGGAGGCGCTGTGCCGCACCACGACCGCGTCAATGCCCATGGCCTCCAGGGTGCGCACGGTATCCACCAGGGACACGCCCTTGCTGACGCAGCTGCCGCTCGCGCTCAGGTTGACCACGTCGGCGCTCAAGGCCTTCCCCGCGATCTCGAAGGAGACGCGGGTGCGGGTGCTGGCCTCGTAGAACAGGGTGACGATGACCTTGCCGCGCAGGGTCGGCACCTTCTTGATGTCCCGCTGCATGACCTCCCGCATGGAATCCGCCGCGTCAAACACCCGAACGATCTCGTCCCGGCTGAAATCATCCAGGTCCAGGATATGCCGCCGTTGGTGCATCGTTCTGGGGAGCACCGCCGGTCTGCCGCTGGCCTCAGCCATGGTCTACCTCTCTTCCCCGGCTACCACAATGACAACCTCATCCCGTCCGTCCACCTCCAGCAGTCGCACTTGTACCTCCTCAGCGAAGGAGGTGGGCAAGTTCTTGCCGACGTAATCCGCCCGAATGGGGAGTTGCCGGTGCCCTCGGTCCACCAGAACGGCGAGCTGAATGCTGTAGGGCCGGCCGAAGTCAGTCAGTGCATCCAAGGCTGCCCGCACCGTGCGACCGGTGAACAACACGTCATCGATGAGAATGACTCGTTTACTCCCGATATCTACGGGGATATCCGTCCTTCCCAGGGCGAGGGGACTGTGGCGCGTCGCCAGGTCATCCCGATAGAGACCGATGTCCAGGGAGCCCGAAGGCACCGGCGTGCCTTCGAAGCTCGTGAGCAGCGTCGCCAGACGCCGGGAAAGATACACGCCGCGGGTGCGCACGCCCACCAAAACCAGATCCTGAGCGCCCCGGTTGCGCTCCAGGATCTCGTGGGCGATGCGGGTCAGGGCGCGGCGGATATCCTCGGCGGACATGACGCTCTTTTCCGTCATGGAGTACCTCGGACCGCAAAAAACGAGTCGCCTATCCTGGAAGCGATAGGCGACTCGTTTGGTTCTGCGCTATTGGAGATGGACGGCCAAGCGGCAAACCCCAGGCCGACGAGACCGGCCGTGGCTTGACCGTGGCTATGGCCCGCTCGGGTCACCATTGGCATTCTCCTTGCCGGCCTCACAGGACCGGCTTAAAGGTACCATCGTCATGCCTTGGTTCTCGCCAGTATAGCATAGTCCCTGCATGGCCGACAATCCCTTTCGCGTTCCGGCAAGTTTGTGATACTTATCGCCGTAGCAACGTCCGAGGCACAACGCGGACGGTCTGGGGGAGTTCCAGGGAGTCTCCGCCATCGACAGGCAGGCGCGCTCCTGCGGGGGCCTGGTAGAGACCGACCTCGAGCCGGTAGATCCCTGGACGGGTATCGGCCGGGAGAGGAACAACATGGTCATCAATAATGTACTCCCCCGGAAGCCAGCGTGCCGTGGCGAGGGTGCCTGCAGCAGGCTCTCCGTCCCGCTGTGCCACCGTGCGTTTCTGTTCATCAACAAAGTGAACGAATACCTTATACCGTTGGGGCGGCGTTCGGAGAGCATGCCAAACCAGGGTAAGCTTGACCCGGTCGCCTCCTTCCAACTGCGTGCGGTCCAGGGTGTAGCCCGCCAGCTCAATGTCTGATCCGAAGCGCTGTCCCAGGTGAACGGCTGCAGGTGGTGGGTCATAGCGGGGCGCGCGACCAGCTATCTGCAGCTCTGCGATGGGCTCGGCATGGACGATGGGGAGGCTGCCGTCTCGCGGGAGCACGGCGACGGTGAGGGTGTAGCTTCCCCTCCCATCCGGCGGCGTGGCGACC
>JACQUQ010000021.1 GCA_016210175.1 Chloroflexota bacterium
CTGGGATGAGCACTACCTGCTGAGCGTCCTCTTCGGCTCATAATGCGATTGCCCTGAGGGGGCTGGCCGCTCACTAGAAAATCTGTTCGCACTTCGCTATACTGGCGGTGAGTACTCCCAGCCCTGGAAAGCGGTACGCCCTATGCCCCGTGAGCGCATCATCCGCAGTCAGGTTCCCCAGGAACCGCAAGCAGAGCATACGGCCATGCCCGCCAGCGACCCGTCCGAAGAGCAGGCCATTGCCAGCCTGCGCCCCACCCGCCTGGCAGAGGCCGTCGGGCAGCCCGCCATCGTCGAGGGCCTGGGCATCGCCATCACCGCGGCCCGGCGACGGGGCGAGCCGCTGGACCACGTGCTGTTTCATGGGCCGCCGGGGTTGGGCAAGACCACCTTCGCCCACATCATCGCGGTCGAGATGGGCGTCCCCATCACCCATACCTCCGGACCGGCCCTGGAGAAGCCGGCCGATCTGGTGGGCATCCTCTCCAACCTGGAGCGGGGCGAGGTGCTCTTCATCGATGAGATCCACCGTTTGCCCCATGCCGTCGAGGAGTACCTGTACTCGGCGATGGAGGACTTCCGGGTGGACTTCGTGGCCGGGACGGGCGCAGGCGCCAAGACCATCCTGTACCCGCTGGAGCACTTCACCCTGGTGGGCGCGACCACGCGCGCCGGACTGCTGTCAGCGCCGCTGCGGGACCGCTTCGGGCTGATCTACCACCTCGATTACTATTCCGAGGAGGAATTGACCGTCCTGGTTACCCGCTCGGCGGCCATCCTGGGGGTGCGCATGGAGGAAGACGCGGCGCGGGAGATCGCCCGCCGGTCGCGGGGCACGGCCCGGATCGCCAACCGGCTGCTGCGGCGGGTGCGGGACTATGCCGAGGTCCGGGCGGGAAGCCGGGTCACGCGTGAGGTGGCGGATGCCGCCCTGACCCGCGAGGGCGTGGATACGCTAGGGCTGGACCAGATGGACCGCCTGTACCTGAGCACGATCCTGGACCACTACGACGGCGGCCCGGTGGGGCTGGAGGCCCTGGCCGCTACGCTCAACGAGGACGCCAGCATTCTGGTGGACGTGGTGGAGCCCTACCTGCTGAAGAGCGGCTTCGTGCTCCGCAGCCCCGCGGGGCGGCGCGCCAGCGAGCAGGCCCGCGCGCACCTGGGGCGGACCGGCCAATCGCACCAGCCCCGGTTGCTCTAGAGGGTGTTTGCAGATTATCTCTCGTGTGGAAAGATGCGCTCTGTCTGTCATGCTGAGCCCGTCAACAGGCTCAGGGTAAACTCCGCGAAGCATCCGTACTCCTGGTGCCCTCGCTCACGGGGGCTACGGATGCTTCGGCCTCCGGCCTCAGCATGACAAAATCTGCGGTCGGCCTATTTCCAATCTGCACACACGCCCTAGCAGAGATAGCTTTCCAAGCACGCCCGATCGCCACCAGCGCATCGCCGGAATCCCCGGCGCCCCCTCCCGTTCCTTCGTATCTTCGCAACATGCGACCGCGCCCCGATTGCCCCAGCAGAGGGACCGGGGTCCCCGGCGGGTCCAGGCGCGCGTCCACGCCCGAAAGCGCCCCCACGCTGCCCCGCCTGAAAACAACCCGCTCCCCCTGAGCCGGTCGAAGGGCGAGCGGGCCGCCCGTGGTTCCCTGCGGCAGGCCTGTCCTGAGGTTAGCGAAGGGCTCAGGGCAGGCTTTGGCGCACCACGAGCGGTTCTTTCCGGCGCGGTGGCGCCCGCCAGGGCATGACGACTGTGGTATGATAGGAAGTGCTTTTCCCTCCCTCATGGGCAATTATCATGCATCCCCAGGAGATGCGCGCGACGATGACGATGACCAAGCGTACTGATCTCGATATCTTGCTGCGATCTGAGGAGGTTGTGTTCTGCGATGGGGCGGTCGGGACGCTGCTGGTGAAGGCGGGGTTCGGCGCTGACCCGCCCGTGGTGGCGGCGAATGTGGAGGCGCCGGATCTCGTCCGGGCATTGCACCGTGCCTATCTGGCGGCCGGGGCGCAGATCCTCCAGGCCAATACCTTCGGTGGGAACCGGCTGCACCTGGAGCGGGTGGGCTGGGAGGCGCGGGTTGCTGACGTGAACCATGCCGGCGTCCGGCTCGCACGGGAGGCAGCCGACGGGCGGGCGCTGGTCGCTGGGACGATGGGCCCTATCGGCGACGTGGCGCCCCTGGGGCGGGTCTCCCAGGAGGACGCGGCGGCGGTGTTCCGGGAGCACGCCATCTTCCTGGCGGAGGCCGGCGTGGACCTGATCGTGATCGAGACCATGCAGGACCTGCGGGAGGCTCGTCTCGCGGTGCGGGCCGCGCGGGAGGCGACCGGCCTGCCGGTGGCCTGTTCCATTACCTACGGGAGCCACCAGGCCATCTTTACCCAGATCATGCCGCCGATAGCGGCCCAGGAATTGCTGGCAGCCGGAGCCACGCTGGTGGGCGTGAACTGCGGGCCGGGACCCACCACGGCGGCCGCGGTGCTGGCCGATATCCATGAGGTGCTCCCGGAGGCGCGGCTCCTGGCGCAGCCCAGCGCCGGCGTTCCCGACCGACGCTCGGGGCGGCCGGGCTACTTCGTGACCCCGGAACGCTTCGCCGCCTGGGGGTTGCGCGTCGCCCAGCTGGGCGTCAAGGTGCTGGGAGGGTGCTGTGGTACCACGCCCGACCACCTGCGGGCCTTAGTGGAAGCGGTGCGCCACCGCGCCGGACCCGAGTAGCGACGCCGGTGGCGCACCGCTCGCAGGGGGATGGCCGATGCGAGGGATCCCGGCGCACCAATCCAGGAACAAGCGGAACGGGGTGGACCGGCGGGTCCACCCCGTTCCGCTTGGCGCACACACGGAGGGCAGCGGAAAGATATCGTGTTCCCAGCAGCCGTCCGGTGCGTTCGCTTGGAGGTCCGGCTTCCGAAGGCCGGGCGTGCCCTCCCCCGTGGCCGCTTACGGCCCCAGGCGCTGCACGAGGGCACGGGCGATCTGGCTGGCCCGCGGGGTGTCCTGGCCCGCGATCTCCAGGAGCACCACCACCGCGTAGCGTGGCGCATCCAGCGGCGCGTACCCGGCAAACCAGTCCGGGCCGCCGGCGAACCCCCCTGCCAGCCCTGCCACCGGCGGGGCGCTGAGGAACTCCTCGTACGCCGCGTCGTAGGCCATGCCCTCGGGGGCCACCGCTCGCTGGCGGAGCCGCTCCCGGAGCTCCCGGAGGGCATCGGCAGACAGTGGCAGGCTCCCCCGGTCCTTGGGCTCGAAGCGCTGCTCCACCCGGCCGTCGCTCCCCACCACCTGGCGGACCAGCACCGGGCTGCGGACCTGCCCATCGCCGGCCACCGCTGCCAGGAGGCTGGCGACCTGGAGCGGGCTGGCCTCGATACTGCGCCGCTGCGTTCCGGGTGGCACCGGTGCGTCCTTCCTCACCGTGGTGATGTCCTCCCCGGCGGACGCCAGCGCAGCCAGCCAGTCCGTGGGGCTGCCGCCCGCAAGGAGCAGGTCCAACAGCACCGGCGCGACCGGGTAGGTGGACGCCAGGGCCCGGTTGTGGAAGCCGTTTCGGGGGTCCATGATCAGCCAGCGCCAGGTCTGATCCAGCGGGTTATGGGAATAATAGTTCGGGTCGAAGGTGGGGCTGCTGGCGGCGGCCAGCACCGACCGCTCCCCGATGTCCAGGACCACGACCGCACCCACGGCCTCGCCCAGGACTTCCTCGGCGGCCTGCTGTACCCGGCTATCCAGGGTAAGCACTAGGTCTTTGCCCTCCCGCTGCGGGTGGCGGCCCAGGAGCCGCACGGTACCGCCGTCGGGTGCCCGGAGCACCAGGGTGCCGCCGCGTAGCCCCACCAGGTACTCCTCACCCCACCGCTCGATGCCAGAGCGCCCTATCCAGTCCGTCTCGCGGTAGGCTTGGGTACCGAAGAGACGCCGGTCATCGAGATTGTAGGGGTTATACTGGCCGACGAACCCCAGGACCGACGCCGCCAGACTGCCCCTGGGATAGACCCGCCGCACGACCTCCTCGATGACCAGTCCGGAGACGGTGCCCAGCTTCTGCTCAACCTCAGCACGGCGTGCCACCGGAACCTCCCCCAGCGGGATCAGCCAGTTGTCGGGGAACTTGGCATACTTGGCCTTGATCTCCTGCTGCGGGATGCCCAGCACGTCACTGGTCGCCGCCAGCGTCTGGCGCTCATCATTCATGCGTCCGGGGACCAGGCCGATGGTGAAGATCCGCGCGGTGGAGGCCAGCGGCTCGCCGGCACGGTCCAGGATCTTCCCCCGGGTGGGGACCCCGTCCTCCAGCCGGAGGATGAGGCGGCCCTTGGGCTCCAGGTCGCGCACCATCGCGCCGGGCGACCACTGGACCCGCCATTGGCCCTGCTCCTGCACCAACTGGAGGAAGTTGCGGTCGGAGAAGCGGCCCATCTGCGCCGTCGTAAAGGTGGCGGTGAAGGGGACCTCCTCCACACCCGGCGGCTTGACGCGGGACAACTCCCGGATGGAGAACCGCTCCGTGGCCGCAGCAACGGCCGTGATAGTGCCCTGGGTGAAGAGGTCCCGGTACTGCTTGGTAAACTGGGCTTCGCTCAGCCTCCTCCGGCTCTCCTTGGACAGGAGTTGATACATCTCACGGTAGCGCCCGGCGCTCCATGCCGCCAGGAACTGCTGCGCCACGGCCTCCGTCGCGTCCTGCTGCGGCGTGCGCAGCGTTACCAGCGGGGTGATCTCCCCTGGGGTCTCCGCCGGGCTCGCCGGCGCCTGGGTGGAAAGCTTCAGCCCGATAGTGACCGCCAAGGCCAGCAGCAGGGCGCTGACGCCGAGCCGCAGAACCGCGCCCCATATCCGTTCCCGCCACATCCCCACTCCCTCCGGCTGCACGTCGCTGCCTTCCGGCGAATGCTGTTGTCATATTGGATTATTTTCATAAAACGAAGTATTTCTGTCTCAGAAGGTATAACGTCCGAACCGGAGAAAGTATAGGGGCGGTTCGAGGAGGGTGATAGGGCTGTTGGCGCGCAGGGGCACGGCGCGATCCCTGCCAGGGCGGTGCGGCGCGCCGTGCCCCTGTCGAGGAGAGCCAGGTGCGACCGAGCGACTGGGGTGGGGCTACCGCAGGTGGGGAAAGGCTTCGGCCAGGGTGCGGCAGCCGTGGGCGTCCAGCAGGTCAAGGAGACCACACTGGAGGTCGAAGGCGAAGGTGGGACCCTGGTAAATGAACCCGGTATACGCTTGCACCAGGCTGGCCCCCGCCTCCAGCTTCTCCCACACCTCGGCGGCGCTGAAGACGCCCCCCACCCCGATAATCGGCAGCCGCCCCTCGGTGTGGGTGGCGATGTAGCGCACCACTTCCGTAGCCCGTTGCCGCAGGGGGTGCCCGCTCAGGCCGCCGGGGAGGTGGGCGTACCGCGGCGGGAGGCCGGCGCGGGCGGTGGTGGTATTGGTCGCAAGGATGCCGCTGATGTCGGAGGTTGCCGCTACGTCCAGCACATCGTCCAGCTCCGGCCAGGTCAGGTCCGGCGCGATCTTGAGCAGGACCGGGCGGGGCGGGATGCTCGCCTGGGCCGCCAGGTGGCGCGCCCGCCGGGTCACGGCCTGGGTCAGCTCGGCCAGGGAGTGCCGCGCCTGGAGCTGTCG
This sequence comes from Chloroflexota bacterium, assembly GCA_016210175.1. GTDB lineage: Bacteria > Chloroflexota > Dehalococcoidia > SHYD01 > JACQUQ01 > JACQUQ01. The sequence continues at coordinate 5,633 of JACQUQ010000021.1, forward strand.
CAGCCCCTGGGTGTTGGGAGAGCTCACGTTGATGACCACGTAGTCGCTGAGGGTGGAGAGGTGGTCCAGGCCGACCAGGTAGTCCGCGACCGCGGCTTCCAGGGGCGTCTCCCGGCCCTTGCCCAGGTTCACGCCGACGATGCCCTGGCGCTGCCGCCGGCGCAGCCGGGAGGCCACGCGCGCCGCGCCCTGGTTGGGAAAGCCCAGGCTATTGATGAAGGCCCGATGCTGCGGCAGCCGGTGCAGGCGGGGCCGCGGGTTGCCGGCCTGGGGCTGCGGCGTCACGGTGCCGACCTCGACAAAGCCAAAGCCCAGCTCCAACAGCGGCCCCACGGCGACGCCGTTCTTGTCGAACCCGGCGGCCAGGCCGATGGGGTTGGGGAAGGTCAGGCCCAACGCCCTGACGGCCAGGCGGCGGTCGTGGTCGCCGCGCAGCAGCCGGGCCGAGGTGCTAACGCCCGGCACGCGGGCGGCCAGCGCCAGCAGGTCCAGGGCCAGCGTGTGTACCTGCTCAGCATCGGCCAGGCCCAGCAGCGGGAAGGCAACCTGGCGATAGAGGAAGCGGATGGGGGCGAACGGGAGGGATATCATCGGCTGACCGGATGTCATAGGGTAGGGCGCGGCACGCTCATCCCTGGATAGCCGCCGCAATGATCAGGGCCAGGCTCAGCAAAAATGCCCCGGCCATCACTGCCGCTGCCAGATTCTTTTCGTGAAAGATCTGGTCAGCGAGGTTCGTCGGCGTGAGCCAGTCGAACACCTTGAACGCGAGCGAGAGCAGGACGATGCCCAGGACCGCATAGATGATGGAGAGGCCCAGCAAAACACCCTCACGGAGAAGGTCCATGCCCTGCTCCTTTCTCTCACGGGCCGAGCGTCGCGGGGAGCACGACGCCAGCACGCTGAGCTTAGCACATCTCGTAGCAAAGGGAAAGTGCGGTCGCAAGGCGAGGGGTCCGCACCACGCCCAGCGCCTCGGTCACGCTCTGGGTCTTCCGGGGATCCTGGTGCTGGGCGAGCGTGGGGCTGGACCACCTTCGCCGCGGGCAAAACGTTATCACGAGGAGCGTAACCAGCAGGACGCGGCACCCGCGGATCGTGTGGGTCTGCTGCTGGTCACGCTCCTGGGCGGCGGCTTCCTGGTGTTCGTCGCCTGGATCCTGGTGCGTTGAGGAGTCGGCGATGCGCTTGCCTTCCTTGCCATCGATAACGTGGAGCCAGATGGCTATCGGCGTCGTCGGGCTCGCCGTCGTGGGCTGGCTGGTCTCCGGCCTGTTCAGTGGCGCGACCCCGGACACGAACCTGCCGCCCCAGGCCCAGCGATCGGAGACATCGGCGCCGGACCGGGCCGCGGGGAGCGCGGGCGCGCAGACCGGCAGCGCGCCCACGTCCATCGAAGCCGCAGGCGGCCAGATCGAGCCCGCTCAGACGACTGTCGGCGACGTGACCTTTAGTCTGACCCTGGCGGAGGTGCGGCACCTCTATGACGCGGCGGCGTTCGTCGATGGGCCCGGTGTGGAGAGCGCACCCCGGGATGACCAGGGCAACCCCAAGCTCCCGCCCGGCAGCGCCGTCCTGAGTAACGCCCGGAAAGTCACCCACAACATCGATGCTGCCCAGAAGGCCCCGGCCGACCCTAAAGGCCAGGGGGAGCTGCTGCGGCACTTCATCCTGAAGGTGCAGCGCGGCTCCACCGGAGAGCTGGTTCCTTACCTTGAGGTCTCCATGGACCTGCTGCGCAATGGCCGCCCCGTCCTGTACGACCAGGCCCTCCTGCCCATGGTCGCATCGGGCGAGGATGCGGCCAATATCTACTACGGGAACAATATCGCCTTCCCCGGCAAGGGGGTCTACCAGGTCTTCGTGCGCCTCCGCCCCAACCCCTTCCTGGGGAGCGAGGCGCCGCCGGCCGCCCAGTTTAACATCACGTTCAAATAGTCGGGCGTGCTGGCGGCTGGGGCTACGCACGCAGGGTCCCACTTCTGGGGAGCGCTTGTTCGTGGTACGCTGGGCGAACCAGGATAAGCGCTCCCGGTGCGCTCCGGCCTGGACGGCCGGCGCAGGCCCAGCGCGTTCCCGTGAGCTGCTATGGCTTTGCCATACTCTCCCCCGGAACGTGATGCTCCCGACTACCTCCCGCTGGTAAGGTAGGAACAGTCCGGCAGCCACGGGCGGAAGGGAGGAACCAGGGATGACCCCGCCCCCATAGCGTACGGTATCCGGGATCGGCGATGCGCGCGTCGGCGCTGAACCGCCAGAGCAGCCAGCCGTCAGCGGGGAGGGCCATGCCATCCGTTCCCCGCCACCTTGGTCCACCGAGGGGTGATATGGAATCCATGATGATCGGCCACGCCTGTAGCCCGTCCCTCCCGCTTCCGAGGCAGTCCTGGGAGCCCCGCTGGGTAGCGGGAGCCCTGGCCGAATCCTCCCTCTGCCTCGTATGCCAGAGTGCCGGGGACACCGTGCCCGCCACCGTGTGGTATGAGCGGCAGCATATCCGTCCGCCGGAGGCATGTGGGTGCCGGCCGGACACGGTGGTGCCGCTGCCGACGGAGCCGCATCAGCCCGAGTTGCACGAGACGTGCCGGTAGCCGGGTGGCGGCTCCGTGAGCGATGCCGCCGCATGCCATACCCATGTGTACCCAGGGGCCGCGGTCATCGCATCCGTGGCCCTCGTTGTTTGCCAACGACCGGACGCCGCCGCGCTCCCCACCAAGGCCCCGGTCGGGGCGCTCCATCCTCTTTCCCTGGGGCCAGAAGAGCGCGATAATACCGGACAGACGCCGGGTCGTTGGGGAAGGAGATTGCCTTGGCCGAAGCACTGGAGACGGTCGTTACCCTGGAAGTCCCACCCACGGATAGCCCCGATGACGTGACGGCTTTTGTGCGCCAACTGGAGCGAAGCCTGGCGCCGGAGCATGGCGTGCGCCTGGAACTGGAGACGGTCGGGCGGCGGCGCTTCCTGCACCTGCGGCGCACCCCGGTGGCCGCGCCTGCTTCCCCTTCCGGAACGTAGTGCTCGGTCAACCGTGAACCGTTGGATGCCGGCCTGAAGGCCGGGCCTTCCGGGGGTAGCCCAGGCCCGCCGTTCACGGCGGCAGCTCACCTCAGGAATCACGACCTGCCGGAACGTAGCCGCAGCGGACCAGCCCGTGACCTACACCGAAGCTATCGCCTATCTCAACCACCTCATTGATTACGAGCGCCAGCCGGCGCAGGCCTTTGCCGCGGCCAACTTCGATCTCCGCCGCATGGAGGCGTTGCTGGATCGGCTGGGGAACCCCCACCGGGCGGCCCGTGCGGTCCATATCGCCGGGTCCAAGGGCAAGGGGAGCACC
>JACQUQ010000209.1 GCA_016210175.1 Chloroflexota bacterium
CGCCGCCCCCGGCCAGGGCGGAAACCGTCGCCAGGAGTTGCCCAATGTCGAATGGCTTTTCAAGGTAGGCATGGGCGTGGAGGCGCTCCGTCGTTTCGCGGGCGTTGAAGCCCGCGGTCAGGATGAGGACCTTCGCCCGGTCTCCGCCATCGAGTCCCAGCAACGCTTCACGGAACGTGCCACTGTCCATGAACGGCAGGTGGACGTCAAGCAAGACCACATCCGGGAGCGCCGTGCGCGCTCGCTCCAACGCCTCGACCCCGTGCGCGGCGACATCCACCACATAGCCTTCCTCCGCCAGGAGTTCGGCCAGGAGAACCCGCGTCGCGGTATCATCCTCCACGACGAGCACCCTGATAAGGCGTTGCATCGTTCGTCCTCCTTCCTACTCTACTCCCGCCGGGCGCTGAGCACGCGGAAACCACGCCCCGCAGAGGGCGCTCCGCTCCGAGATCGCGCGCCTGAGGCCGTACCGCTGCGGGCTCTCGCGGTGCGGCACCTACTGAGACGGTCAAGATCGAAGTGATGGACAACACTGCCGCCGTGAACGGCGGGCCTGGACTACCCCCCAAGGCCCGGCCTTCAGGCCGGCACCCAGCAATGCACGGATGACCGAGCGCCTACTCCTGCGCCAGGGTCATGACCGCTCCCCCGGCATCGCTGCGGCACGGTGATGGCGCCGCCGGCCGGCTCAGGGCTGTGTCAGGAACGCCATGATCGCGTGGGCGACGTCCTCCGGCCGGTGCAACTGGACGTCGTGCACGCTGTTCTCGACCCAGTGGACCCGGCCATTTCGGAGTTCTGCCAGGGCCGCAGCCACCGCACGCTCCTTGCGGGCGTTCCCCGCTGCCGCGTCAGGGTGGGCGGAGCGGGCAGGCAGCAGGAGCGTCGGGCAGGACACCGCGCGGAATACTCCCTCCTGGGTATCCTCCCACATGGCCCGCAGGATCTGGACCTGGTGCTCCCGGCTTAGCTTCTCACTGATGGAGCCGTCGGGGTTGACCCGCACGCTCGCCATGAGGATGTCCTCGATGTCCTGGGAATACACCGCTTCCAGGGGAGCGGCCGCGGTCCGCAGGTAGCTCGCCCGCGCGGCGTAGATCTCCAGGGGGGCCAGCATCTGCTCCCACTGCTCGCGGGTCGTGGGGGCGTCCCGCCGCGGCCGGAAATAGCCCCCTTCCACCAGGATGAGCCGCGAGACCCGCGCCGGGAAGCGGGCGGCAAACCGCAGCGCCACGCCGGCCCCCCAGGACTGGCCCCCGACGGCCGCACGCGCCAAGCCGACCTGAGCAAAGAAAGCCTCCAGGTCGGCGCTCAGGGAGGCATAGTCATAGCCCATGTCGGGCTTGTCGCTCTCGCCGTGGCCCCGCTGGTCGAGGGCGTAGATGTGGAAGTGTGGGGCCAGTAGGCGGGCGACGAGGGTCCAGGTCTCCGCAGACGTGGTCAGCCCGTGCAGCAGCACCAGGGGCGGGCCGTTGCCGCCCCAGTCCAGGTAGCTGGTGCGGATGGCCCCCTGCACACAGCGGCGCGTTGGCTGCGGAGCGGTCACGGTCGGTCCCCTCCTGCTTCGGGAGCGATCCCCCGTCCCTGGTGGCCTGTCACGGGTGAATTGCTGGGTTGGTCGGGACGGGTTTGAAACCCGCCCTTCCCGAGCGGTATCCCGCACATCACAACTGACAGAGCACTGGGACGTGCGGGAGGCGCAGCGCCAGCCCTGGCTCTTACCCGGCAGCACGCGCGACCATCAGCTTGATCGCTCCCCACGACGCAGGTGCAAGGGAGACGTTACTGCGCTGCCGGCGTGCGGGCCCGGCCGAACAGACCGACGTCGTCCCACTGTCGCCAGCCTGGGAGCACGGCCAGCTCCACCGCTCGCAGCCCGGCCAGGAACGCGGCGCCGGTGAACTGGGTCTCCTGCGGGTGCTCCAGCGTCAGGCGGAAGAGCGGGAACTGGATCAGCCCTTTGAGCGGCTCCTCGAAAAAGAACCAGCCGCCCGGCCGCAGTACCCGTGCCACCTCCCGCAGCGCACCCTTCCAGTCGGGAATGTGGTGGAGCACCCCAAACTCCACCACCGCATCAAAGCTCTGTGCGGCGAAGGGGAGGGCGGTGGCGCTTGCCAGCAGGAGATGGACCGGCGCGCCTCCCTGCTGGCGGCAGCGGGCGCGGGCCAGGGCAAGCATGGCCTGGTCCAGGTCGAAGGCCACGACCTCGCCAGCGCCCCGGTCCCGCAGGATCTGTGCGCCCACCCCCCGGCCACAGCCCACCTCCAGCACCCGCCGCCCGGCGATGGCCTCCGGTGGGGTCAGCAGCCACGGGGCCTCCACGTGGCGCTGGACCCACGCCCGCACCGGGTTGTTCATCAGGGAGCGTTCCAGGCGGTTGAGCTTCATCGGGAAAGGGCCTCGCCATCGTCGGACGCGCGGGAGGGCTCAGCGCCAGCAACGAGGCGCACCTTCGGGAGCAGGGCCAGGTCCAACTCGCCCATGCGGTCCGGCCCCAGAGCCACCAGGATGTCGTAGCAGCGCTGGCTCTCGCGCAACAGCTTTTCTACGTCCACACCCAGGCTGCGGGGCGTGAAGGGCGGCAACAGGCCCATGCCCCGGCGCAGCAGGCTGGTGGCCCCCCGGTAGTTGCCACGGGAGTGGTGATAGAGTCCGACGCCGATCTGGAGGATGCCCTGGTACAGATAGCGGATGGGGTCGCGCTCGACAACCCAGAGGGCCTCCAGCGTCTCATGGCATGCGTAGTAGCGCCCGGTATTGAACTCGTCGATCCCGACCAGGAACTCCGGCGGTGGCGGCTCCCCGGCGCGCGCCGAGGGGAGACCACGACCGATCTTGGGGATGTCGGGTCTCCCACGGGTCTTGTGGCTGCGCTGTGACTGCTGCACCGCTCGATCTCCACGTCGGGCTACCATCCTGCGGTGACGAGGTGAACTGCCGCCGTCAACGGCGGGCCGGAACACCCCGGACGGCCCGGCCTTCCGGCCGGCATCCGCGTCATGACTGATAGGCCGCGGTCAGCGTGCCCAACCGGGACGCCAGAGTACGGGAGCTTGCGGTGGCCCGGCGCCAAGTCCGTCCCTGGAATGGCACTGGCCGCGGCGCGCCGTGTGGGACCATGCAGTGGGAATCTGCTGTACTTTAGCGTATCCGGCGGATTCCGACAAGGGCGTCGCGGCGGGTGTGGGCTGGGCTGCGGGCACAGCAGGAGGAAAGGTGCAGGCAACCACGGTGCCCTTGCCGGGACTGGAGGTCATGCGCAGGGTCCCACCGTGCAACTCCACGATCTGGCGGGCGATATACAGGCCCAGACCGGTCCCGGTAATCCCGGTCTGCTTGGCCTCCTGAGTACGGTAGAAGGGAGTAAACAGCTTCTCCTGCTCGTCCGGTGCGATACCGATCCCGTAGTCCTGCACCAGGACCGTCGGTCGGCCTTCCTGGAGGGTGATGGTCACATCCACCCAGGGCTGTCCGGGCGAGTACTTGGCCGCGTTGGTCAGGAGATTGGTCAGCGCCTGCTCCAGGCGCGTGGCGTCGGCGTCTACCCAGGCCTCCGGGACCTCGGCCCGGACGCGCAAGGTATGGTCGGGAAAGATAGTCTGTACCCGCGCGACGACCGCACGGGTCAATGCCACGAGGTCCAGGGGTGCCCGACGCAGGCCCAGCGAGCCGTGTTGCAAGCGCTGGAAGTCCAGTAACTCGTCCAGCATCCGAACCAGGCGACTGACTTCCTGCTCGACGGTAGTCAGGACCGCAGCGTCCACCTGACCACCCTGGCGCTGCGCCCGGCGCTGCGCCAATTGCAGGGCGCCTTTCATCACGGTAAGGGGCGTCCGCAGGTCGTGGGAGAGCACGCCGATGAAGAGTTCACGGAGCCGCCGCTGCTCGCGCTCCGCCTCGTAGAGATCACGGTTCTCCTGCGCCAGGCGCTCGGCCCTGGTGAGGGCACGCTTCAGGCGCGCCGTGATCAGCACCACCAGACCGCCGGCGGTGACGAAGATGGCATCGGTGGTCAGTTCGACGGTGGTCCGGGGGGCCAGTTGGTACAGCGGCTCAATGAGAAAGAAATCCGCCAGGATGACCTGGAGCACCAGGGCCAGCACACCCCACTGCCAGCCCAGATGGAGGGTTGCCAGGATTACGATGGGAAAGTAGAACACCACCGGATCGGGGATGGGCACACCAGACAGGATCAGCGCCCGCACCCCGGCCGTCACGACCAGCGACGCCACGATAGTGAGCGCCAGGCCCAGCCCCAGCCACCAATCCCGTCGAGCCATGGTCTTACCTTCACCCGTGGAGTGTACCGCGTAGCTCCCAGTGTAAGGGGTGATATGACGAGGATCAAGGGAGCGGCGGGCCTGGCATCGGTGTTCGATCTCTTGTCGCCTCCCGCCCTCCTCCAAGGGCTGCACACGTTCCCGTCGCCCAGTGCCTCCTGCGCAGTCCCGTGCCAGCGGTTTACCGCCCGTCCTTGTGCTTGCGTTATCTCTAGGAGCAGAGCGGCCAGCCGGATCGTTTCTGGCGTGACCGGCTGTGGCGCGCTACCGGGGTTGGCCTCTCTGCCAAGCTCAAGAGGAGGGAGAGAGCGCTATGACGCAGGAAGGCGGCGCCTTCCCCGGGTCCGCGGCGCAGGTCGCGCAGTACCTGGAAGGCATTGATTTCCCGAAGGGGAAGCAAGACCTGCTGCGCCACGCCGAGCAGCGGGGCGCACCCGCAGAGATCCGCAACGTTCTTGGGCGTATGGAAGACCGGCAGTACTACAACATGGCCGACGTGATGAAGGCGTTCGGCGACCTGAAGTAGCCGGACGGTGGCGAGGCAGCCCCACGGGGCTGCCTTCGCTGCTGCGACGACCCTGGACTGAGGAGGATGACTATGGGACAGCAAGTGGGCGGCGCCCCGCCGGGTGGCTGGGGACCGGCCAATATCCCGCAATTCCTGGAGGGGATCGATTTCCCGAAGGATCGTCAGGGCCTCCTGCGCCATGCTGAGCAGAAAGGCGCGCCCGAAGAGATCCGTCGGTTCCTTCAGACTATGACGGAGCGCACCTACACCAATATGGCCGACGTCATGAAGGGCGTGGGCGAGGCCCGGCACCACTAGCGCGCTCACGGTTGCTGGAGGAGGCGCCCTGGAACCAGGCCGGGAGGGGCGAGGTTGCAACCCCGCCCCTCCCCTGTATGCTGCGCTCTGGTCGCTTGCCAGGCCCGCACGCACTGGCAGGCCAGGACAAGGACGTGCCGACGGCGGGGCTTCCCCTACCGCCGCAGGTGCCGAAAGGCGTCCATCCCGGCGTAGCGGGCCCGCGTCCCCAGTTCTTCCTCGATGCGGAGCAGGCGGTTGTACTTGGCGGTGCGCTCGCCACGGGCCGGGGCGCCGGTCTTGATCTGGCCGCTGCCGGTCGCCACCGCCAGATCAGCAATGGTGGTGTCCTCGGTCTCGCCGGAGCGGTGGCTGATCACCGCGGCCCAGCCCGCCTGGTGCGACAGCCTGACGGCATCCAGGGTTTCGGTCAGGCTGCCGATCTGGTTGAGCTTGATGAGCACCGCATTGGCGACACGCTCGGCGATCCCCCGCCGGATGCGCGCGGTGTTGGTGACGAGGAGGTCGTCGCCCACCAGTTGCACCCGGTCGCCCAGGCGGGCGTGCAGCGCCGCCCAGCCCGCCCAGTCGTCCTCGGCCAGGCCGTCCTCAATGCTGAGGATGGGGTAGTCCCGGACCCAGCGGGCCAGGTAGTCCACCATCTCCTCACTCGTAAGGGCGCGGCGCTCCTTGGCCAGGTGGTACCGCCCCTCGTGGTAGAACTCCGTGGCGGCCAGATCCAGCCCGACGTAGCAGTCCTGGCCGGGGTGGTAGCCCGCCGCTTCGATGGCCCGGACCACGACCTCCACCGCATCCTGGTTGGAGTCCAGGGTGGGGGCAAAGCCGCCCTCATCGCCCACGTTGGTGAGCAGGCCCCGCCCGTGCAGCAGGCGGCCCAGGGCGTGGTAGACCTCGACCGCCATGCGCAGGCCCTCGCGGTAGGAGGGTACACCCACGGGCAGCACCATGAACTCCTGGAAGTCGGTGGAGCCTTCGGCGTGCCTGCCGCCGTTGAGGATGTTGAACATGGGCACCGGGAGCACGGTCGCGTCCTCGCCGCCCAGGGAGAGGAAGAGCGGCAGCTTCCGGGAGTTGGCGGCGGCATGGGCGACGGCCAGGGAGACGCCCAGGATGGCGTTGGCGCCCAGCTTGGACTTGTTGGGGGTGCCGTCCAACTCCAAGCAGACTTCGTCGATCGCGGCCTGGTCGGCCTCGTTGCGGCCCTGGAGGGCCGGGCCGATGACCTCGTTGACGTTGCGGACTGCGGTGAGCACGCCTTTGCCGCCGTAGCGACCGGGGTCCTGGTCCCGCAGTTCCAGGGCTTCATAGGTGCCGGTGCTGGCCCCGGAGGGCACCGCCGCCCGGCCCAGGGTGCCGTCCATCAGGAGCACTTCAACTTCAACCGTGGGATTGCCGCGCGAGTCCAAGACCTCGCGGGCATGCACACGTTCAATGGGCACGTCGCTCCTCCTCCATTCCCCCCATTCCATGGGACCGACTGGGGGCAGATTAACGAACCGAGATCATTTCGCTGAACCTGGCAGAAGGTTCAGCTTCACCATTCTACTCCTAATCGCACTGGGCTGACGTTGGAGATGCGAGGCAATTTCACCCACGCTCTTACCCTGTTGAACGCATTGTATGAGTTGCGACTCTTCTTCGTTGGTCCATTTCTCGTACGCTCGTGAATGTGTCTTGCGGATTTCGGCAAGTCTCTCATCGTAGGCGCTGCCCGTCGTTGCTGCGGCGGCTAGCGCTTCCCTGGCTGCATTGAAGATATCCAAATAGGTCAGTGTGGGGAGTATGGCAAGAATCTGTTTATATGAGCGACCCTGCGCAATAAGTTCCAACACAGATACGGATTTTGTGCTGAGCTTCTCACGTCCTGTTGGCATCGCTATCCCCTACTGGTCCTGCGCTGAAGGCTCGAGGAGGCCCTATCCCTGGCGCTCCGGGCGGGGTAGGGCCTCCTCGGGCACGATAGGCCTTGGCGCGGCCCGGTAGGCCGCGTCCAGCACCTCGGCCAGGTGCATCACTCTGCCAGGAAGCCCGGCCCGCTGGAGCCCCAGCGTCAACTGCACCTGGCAGCCGGGGTTAGCGGTCACTACCACCGCGGCCCTGGACGTTGCGACGTCGGCCATCTTGCTCTCCAGGAGGCGCAGGGACATCTCGGACTGGGTGAGGTTGTAGATGCCGGCGCTGCCGCAGCAGCGGTCAGCCGCCGGGGTCTCCACCAGCTCCAGGCCGGGGATGAGCCGCAAGAGGGCGCGCGGCTGGAGGTGGATGCGCTGGGCGTGGGCCAGGTGGCAGGGGTCCTGGTAGGTCACGCGCCAGGGCAGCGGCCCGAAGTCCCGGTCGGTGAGGTTCTCCGCCAGGAACTCCGAGAAGTCCCGCACCAGCGCGCTGAAGCGGGCGGCCTGCTCCGCATAAGCGGGGTCGTCGGCCAGCAGGTGGCCGTACTCCTTGAGCATGGCCCCGCAGCCCGCGGCGTTGACGATGACCGCATCCACCCCCGTGGCCAGGAAGGTATCGATGTTGCGCCGGGCCAGGTCGCGGGCCGTGGGCAGGTGCCCGCTGTGGGCGTGGAGCGCCCCGCAGCAGACCTGCGCGGGCGGGGCCACCACCTCGCAGCTGTTGCGGGCCAGCACCCGCACGGTGGCCTCGTTCACCGGGCCGAAGATGACCGACTGCACGCAGCCCGCCAGCAGCGCCACCCGCCGCCCGGCCGCCCGGCCGCTGCGGGTGGGGTAGGGCGCGGGGGTGAAGAAGCGCGCGGGCAGGGGCGGCAGCATGGCCTCGGCCTGGGCCAGGCGGCCCGGCAGGCGCGCCAGCAGGCCCGTGGCCCGCAGCGGGCGCTGGACCGTGCGCTGGTAGGCGCGCAGGGCCGCGCCCAGGAAGCGCAGGCGTGCGGGGTGGGGCAGCAGCTCCCGGAAGGCCAGCCGGGACAGCGCGCGGGCCACGAGGGACCGGGGCCGCACCCGCTCGGCCTGGGTCCGGGCCGCTTCCATGAGAGCGCCGTAGGGCACCCCGGAAGGGCAGGCCGCCTCGCAGGCACGGCACAGCAGGCACAGGTCCCAGTGCTCCAGCACCCGGTCGGTCAGCGCCGTGCGGCCTTCGGCCACCGCCCGCATGAGCGCAATCCGCCCGCGGGGCGACGCGGTCTCCAGGCCGGTCTCCAGGTAGGTGGGGCAGGCCTGGAGACAGAAGCCGCAGTGGACGCAGCGGTGCAGGCCCTCGTCGTCGGGGGCATCGGGGCCGGAGAACCCCGGCAGCGGTCGCAGGGTCGGGGTGTCCGTCATCGCGTCAGAGCCTTCCCAGGAAACGGCCCGGATTGAGGGTGCGCCGGGGGTCGAACTCGGCCTTGATGCGCTGCATCAGGGGGAAGCTCTCCGGGACCGGCCCCCAGACGTCCACCAGCGCCTTGACCTCCGGGGGGCAGGCGGCGACCAACAGGCTCCCTCCAAGGCCGGCCACGGCTTCGCGCAGCCTGGCAACGAGCCCGGCGGCGAAGGACGGAGGCTCGCTGCCGATGATCCCCCAGAAGCTCTGGACCACGCCGACGCCGCTGTGCGCCCGGACCAGGGGGCGGCGTCCGACCTGGCGCCCCTGCTCCTCCCACGCCTGCACGACGTCGGGGATGGCGGTGGGGACGACCGACGCCCGGAGGGCGAAGCCCGCCGGGTCCGGGACGTCCCATCCCAGGTCGGCGAGCGCCTGGTGGAGCCGGTCGGCCGGGGCCACGTCGACCGAGACCTGCCGCAGGTCCCATCCGCCCTCGTCCATGTGGTCGCTGAAGTCGAGTAGCTGGCGCTCCACCGCGGCCGGGACGCCGCCGAACTCCGCCACCACGGCATACCCCTCCGGCGTCCGTACCTCCAGCCCGGCCTGGTCGGCGAGCCGACGCAGCGCGGGCGGATTGAGCACGTCCAGGGCCAGGGGCCGGGCCGGAACATCCAGGAACGACCGGGCGGCCCGGCAGGCGGCCTCCAGGGACGGGAAGATGGCGACGGCGGTCCCGACGCGGGCCGGCCGGGGCAGCACCTTGAAGGTCGCTGCCATGATGACGCCCAGGGTGCCCAGGGAGCCGGTGTAGAGCTTGTTCAGGTCGTAGCCGGCGACGTTCTTGACGACCTTGCCCCCGGCGCGGCTCAAAGTGCCGTCGGGGTGGGCCACCCGGATGCCGATGAGCAGGTCGCGGGGGGCGCCGTAGCGCAGGCGTCGCGGCCCGGTCGCCGCCCGCGCCAGGATGCCGCCCACGGTAGCGCGGTCGCCGTGGGGCGGGTCCAGGGGCAGGAACTGGCCGTGCTCTGCCAGGCGCTCCTGGAGGCGGCCCAGGGGGATGCCCGCCTCAACCGTCACCGTCAGGTCCGCGGGCTGGTAGTCCAGCACCCGGTCCAGGCGGGCCAGGCTCAGCGCCAGGTCGTAGCGTTCCGGGGGATTGCCGAGCCCCTGGCCGGTGCCGCCACCCCAGGGGACGACGGCCAGCCCCTCCCGCTCCGCCAGGGCCAGGACCGCGGCCACCTCCTCCGGGGTGCCGGGGAAGGCCGCCAGCGCAGGACGACAACCGTCAACGGCGAAGTCCGCCGCTGCCTCCCCGGCCAGCACGTGGTCCGGCCCCAGCAGGTCGGCCAGGGCCGGCGGTACTCCATGCATCATGGTCTACACCCACAAGCCGTCCGGCAGGCCGCCCGCGCCCTGGGGGAAGCGTCGCGGCCCCGCCAGCGCCTCGCCGCAGGCCACCCCGGAGGGGAAGACCTTGCCGGGGTTGAAGCGCTCCGTGGCCTGGAAGGCCGCCCGGAGCTGCTGCATCACCCGCAGGTCGTCGTCGGAGTAGGTCCACGCCAGGAACTCGCGCTTCTCCAGGCCGACGCCGTGCTCGCCGGTGATGGCCCCGCCCGCGTCGAGGCACAGCCGCATGATCTCCGCCCCCGCGGCCAGCACTCGCTCCGTCGCGCCGGGCTCCCGCTCGTCGAACAGGACGCAGGGGTGCAGGTTGCCGTCCCCGGCGTGGAACACATTGGCGACCTGGAGCTCGTGGCGCTCCACGATCTGGCCCACCGCCCGCAGCACCTCGGGCAGCCGGGTGCGCGGCACCACCCCGTCCAGGATGTAGTAGTTGGGCGCGAGCCGCCCCAGGGCGCCGATGGCCCCCTTGCGCCCGGACCACAGCCGCTCCCGCCCGGCCGCATCCTCGGCCCGGCGCAACTCCCGCGCCCCGGCCTCCCGGCAAACCTCCTCCACCATGCGGGCCTGCTCGGCCACCTCCTCCCGCAGGCCGTCCACCTCGATGAGCAGGACCGCCCCGGCGTCCGGCGGGTAGTCCGCCGGGACGGTGGGGGCCACCGCGGCCAGGGTGGTCCGGTCCATCATCTCCAGCGCGGCGGGAAGGATGCCGCGACCGATGATGGCCGACACCGCCCGGCTGGCATCGTCCAGCTCGTCGAAGACGGCCAGGGTGGTGATAGTCGCTTCGGGCAGTGGCAGCAGCCGCACCACGATCTTGGTGACGATGCCCAGGGTGCCCTCGGAGCCGATGAATGCGCCCCGCAGGTCGTAGCCGGGTGCCTCGGCGGTGCTCCCGCCGAGCCAGGTGATGGTGCCGTCGGCCAGCACCACCTCCAGCCCCAGGACGTGGTTGGTAGTCACGCCGTAGGCCAGGCAGTGGGGGCCGCCGGAGTTCTCGGCCACGTTGCCGCCCAGGGTGCAGGCCCGCTGGCTGGAGGGGTCCGGCACGTAGTACAGGCCCAGGTGGGCCACCGCCCGGCTGAGGTCCAGGTTGACCACGCCTGGCTCCACCACGGCCAGCCGGTTGACCGCGTCTACCTCCAGGATGCGCCGCATGCGCGCGAACCCCACCGCGATGCCGCCCTGAGCGGCCACCGCCCCCCCGCTGAGGCCGGTGCCTGCGCCGCGCGGCACCACCGGCAGCCCCGCCTCCGCCGCCAGGCGCACGATGCGCGCCGCTTCCTCTGCCGAGCGGGGCAGCACCACCAGGTCGGGCAGCCCCCGGTCGATGGACCCGTCGTACTCGTACACCAGCAGGTCTTCGGGAGCGAAGAGGACGCCGTCGTGGCCTACGATGCCGTGCAGGTCCTGGATGAGGCGGCTCCGGTCCACGTTGTGCCCCCTCCCGGATGTTGTCACCCCCCGAGCGGATGTTGTCAGGATGTTGTCAGGATGTTGTCAGAACAGGTGTGCTGCGGGAACGGTTCGGGCGAGCCTGTCCCCCCTGAAAACGTCGCCCGCCAGCGTGTCCTTGAGGGGTGCTGCCGGGCTCAGGGATGTGGTATCCTGAGGCGTCGGCGTGGTCCTGCACGCTGGCCGGGCTCCGGGCTGTTGGCAGCAGCGCCGGGGCCTTCCTGTGGTTAAGATGGTGCGAGTCTACTTGGGGAGCGGGGCGGCGTCAAGCCCTGGCCCTGGCCTGCGCCCCCTGGCCGTAGCCCTTGGGCCATCTCCGTCCCCGTGCGCCGCCCCTTGGGCATCCTGGTGGCTCTCAGGGGCGGCCTGCGGGCGCCCTACGCTGCTGCTCCTGCCAAGGGCACAGCGGGGGGCGCCTTCTTCTTCCCCTTCGGCTTCTCGGTCTCCTGGGCCATCTCCTGCACCTGGAGCCAGGCCCCATCTTCCGCTTCCTGGGCCAGGGCCAGCTTGCCCAGGATGGCTTCCAGCCTGGCGGCCAGGGCCTCGGCCTCCCGCTCCAGGGCCTCCCGCTCCCCCTTGTGGGCTTCCCACCGCTCCACCAGGGCGGTAGCTGCCAGGGCGCCCAAGTGGGAGCACTTGCCCCGATACGAGAAGCCCGGGCAGTCACAGGCGCCGGACTTGACGGTGTGCCACTCCCCCGGATGGCTGGCACTGGACACCAGCCCCGCCGGGGCCGTGCCGTTGCGGATGGCCCGGTACTCCTTGCCCTTGATGGTGACTCCGTACTCCTTGAGCATTGCCGTCCCCCCTCCATTGCCTGTCGCCCCCTGCCGGTCCCATCACATGTTTATAGTATCATGTTTAAGGTTGTCTGTCAATGGGTTTGGAGAAGATTTCTTGCAGTTGCCGTTTTGGAGTGATGTGCTATAATCAGGGGTGGGAGGTGCAGCGTGATGCAGACCGTTCGGGACCTGCGGGAGGGTCGCAACTGGACTCAGCTAGAGCTCGCCGTTAAGGTGGGCGTAACACCAACCACCGTCTACAACTGGGAGGCCGGACGCTCCGTGCCGAAGGTAGAGCAACTGCGGAAACTGGCCGAAGCCTTCGGGGTGCGGATGGATGACATTCAGGTAGAGCGGACGGTGAAAGTGCCACGAAAACCGGAACGGCGCCAGGGGCAGCCAGGACGGGAGCCGGAGCCGGAGGGGAAACCACGGCGCCACGACACCGTGCGGTGGGAACCGACCTTCCTCCCTGAAGCACAGCGCCAGCAGGACCAGGACCAGGACCAGGACCAGGACCAGGACCAGGACCAGGAC
>JACQUQ010000213.1 GCA_016210175.1 Chloroflexota bacterium
CACCTGGGGCTCTCTGCTGGTGTCACGCCCGGCGTACTCCCCGGTGCCAAAGAGGTAGTCCAGGGCCTCGGCCCCGTCCTGCGCCACCACGACCTTGTTGGCGATGTTGGCGCGCTTGAGGGCGCGCAGGGTCAGCGCGGCGTGGTCGGGGTTGTCTTCTACCAGCAGAATGATTTTCTCCTCCATATCGTGTCTCCTTTGGCCGCCCTCCCCTCCGCCCCCCCCCCCGCTGCTCTGGCAAAGCCCCGCGTGCATGATGAGGGGAAGTCGTCGGGGATCGGGCGGTGGTAGGGGCGCATCGCCGCGCCCCTCCACGGTTGCCCATGCCGAAAACGTCTCCTGATCTTGCGCTAGGCGGCCATATCCGACTGCTTTTCCGCCCCCTCGCCGAGGGTGAAGGAGAAGGTCGCACCCTGGTTCACGGCAGCGTCGGCCCAGATCCGCCCACCATGGCGGCGGACGACCCGCTGCACGGTAGCCAGGCCGATGCCGGAGCCTTCGAACTCGGTCGGGCTGTGCAGGCGCTGGAAGGCGCCGAACAGCTTGTCGGCATAGGCCATGTCGAAGCCGACCCCGTTGTCCCGCACGTAGTAGACCGGCGTCGTGTCCTGCCGGGTCACGCCGAACTCGATCCGGGCGTCCGCGCGCTTGGACGTGAACTTCCAGGCGTTCCCCAGCAGGTTCTCCAGGGCCACCCGCAGCAACCGCGCGTCCCCCTCTGCGGCGAGGCCGTCCGCGACGGTCACGGTGACCCGGCGCTTCGGTTGCCGCTCCTGGAACTCGGCCACGATGCTCCGGGCCAGGGCGCTCAGGTCCACCGGCTCCCGGTGCAGCTCGCTGCGGGTCACCCGGGACAGCATCAGCAGGTCGTCAATGAGCCGGGCCATGTGCTGGCTGGCGTTCCGCACCCGCTGGAGGTAGTCCTTCCCTTCGTCGCCCACCACATCGGTGTAATCTTCCAGGAGGGCCTGGCTGAAGCCATCGATGGTCCGCAAAGGCGCCCGCAGGTCGTGGGAGACGGAGTAGGCAAAGGCCTCCAACTCTTTGTTGGCGGCTTCCAGGGCGGCGGTGCGCTCGACCACCCGTTGCTCCAGCTCTGCGTTCAGCCGCTGGGTCTCGTGGTACAGCCGGGCGTTGTCCACCGCCACGGCCGCGCGGTCGGCCAGCTCCTCAGCCAGGGCCAGGTCGGTGGGGCCATAGCGACGGCCCGGCTGCGTCGAGGCGAAAGTAATAGCGCCCAGGGTCCGCCCCCAAGCCCGGAGCGGGACTATCATGGCGGACCGCAGGCCCACCGCCCGGAGGATTGCCAGGTGCTCCGCATCGCGCGCGATGGACTCCAGCAGGGCATCGGGGATCTCGGAATACAACTCTGGCTGGCCGGTACGGAGCACGCGGGGCAAGCCGGTCTGCTCGCTGGGATCGTACGGGTAGCGCTGCTGGAGCTCGCGGGCCCACTGCACCTTGGTAGGGTCCATGTGGGCCACCGCCAGCGGATGGACCTGCCCATCGGCCTCGATAACGTACACCACACACCAGTCAGCCAGGCGGGGTACGACCAGGTTCGTTACCTGCGCGAGGGTGGTCTCGTAGTCGAGGGAGGCAGCCAGGATCGTCCCGGCTTCGACCAGGAAGGCCAGGCGCTGCCGGGCGGCCTCGACCTCGGCGCGGGCCGCCCGCTCCTGGGCCGTTAGCTGTTCCAGCGACTCCGCCATCTCGTCAAAGGCGCTGACGAGCTGGCTCAGCTCGCCCGGCCCGTGCGGCAGGCCGGTGCGAGCGCCCAGGTCGCCCGCGCTCAGCCGCTTCGTCGCCTGCACCAGCGCCCCCACCCAGCGGAGGACGAGCACGTCACCAGCCACCCACGTCGCCGTGAGCGCGAGGAGGGCGACCGTCCCGAGTCCGAAGAGGTTGCGCACCATGGCGCGATCGGCCTCGGCAAAGGCGATGGCGGGGGGAAGGCCAACGCCCAGATAGATGCCCCCATCCGGCGCTCCCCCGCCCAGGGGCGCGAACCCCCACAGGCGCAGGACCCCGTCCACGCCGGTCGCTTCCGCCACGCCTTCGCCGTGGGTCAACATCGCCTGAACAACGGACGTCTCCGGGGCGGGCTGGCCCACCCATGCTTCCGGGTCGGGGTAACGGGCCAGGACCGTGCCGGTGTGGTCCACCACCAGGAGCACCGCCCCCTCTGGCAACTGGGCTTGGGCCGCGAACTGATTGAGCCAGGCCAGGTCCAGGGCCGTGACGACGACACTCTGGACCTGACCAGCATCGTCGAGGACAGGGTAGGCGAAAGTGAGCACGGGCTTGCCGGTAATACGGCCGATGACGTACTCGCCGATGGCAAACTCGCGCGTGGCCAGGGCGCGCTGAAAATAGGCGCGGTCGCGAATATTGAGCGGGCCGGGTGGCGGGACCGCGCTACAGAAGACCTCACCATCGGGCCGAGCCGCGCTCAAGCCGGTATAGAACGGGTATTCCTCTAACACGTCGGCGAAGAGCGCGCTGCACGCCGCCGGGTCGTGGGTGCGCACTGCGGGAAACTGGCCCAGAGCGACGAGCAGTTGGCGTGCGGCTTCGGTAAGTCGGTCGTGGTTCGCCGACGTGAGGTGCGCCAGCCGCAGCGCGTTGTCCTGCACCTGGGTGACCGCCGTCCGGCGCTGCTCCAGGTCCGTGGAGAGCGTGAGTCCTGCCATGGGGACAACGGCGAGCAGCACCAGCAGCGACAGACGCAGACGCAGGCTGGAAAACGAGAACCCGAACACCGACGCTTGCTCTCCACCTTTTCGAGTACGCGCTGTGACGGAAGGATGGGGACCAGGGGAGGCGCCGGGGGCAGGACAGCAGTGTACAGCCGGTCCGGGCTTATCCTCATCAATCTGCATCTCCATCATAGCAACGTGCCAGGGAGCGGTCATAGCTGCCGCCGGTTTTGCTACACATTTGCCAGGTGCCTGCTCTTGGGCCTAGCGCCTGTTCTTGACTCTGAGGTAGGGTGAGGGTGGTCTGCTGAAAGCATGAGCACCCTCACCCTACCCGAGCGATGTCAGCGACGAGGAATGGTCTCTCGTCGCGCCCTACCTGACCCTGGCCCGGCAGGATGCTGCCCAGCGGCGGTACGACCTCCGGAAAGTGTGCAACGCCCTGCGCGGGTTGTCCGTACCGGCCCCAATGGCGCAGGTTGCCCAACGACCTGCCGCCGTGGACGGCCGTCTCCCAGCAGGTCCAGCGCTGGGCCGACTGGCTCGAGCACACGACACGGATCAGCGTCGCGGACAGCACCTATCGGGAATACACTGGCCTCTTCCGGCGCTGCATTCAACACGGAATCGGCCATATCCGCATGACGGCGCTGACCGCGCAGCACATCCAGAAGCTCTATTCTCGGATGCTCGACGAGGGGCGCTCGCCTGCGACGGTGCGGCATGTCCATGCCCTGCTGCACCAGGCACTCCAGCACACGGGCCGGGTGCGGTGGCAGGAGGTCCGGCCGCCCAAGGCGAAGCGGACGAAGGTGGTCGCACTCGATCCTGAACAGGTAGGGACTATCCTGGAGACCACTCGCGGGACACGGCTCGAGGCCCTATGGGTGCTCATCGCCTACACTGGCCTGCGGCTCAGCGAGGCGTTGGGGCTGCGCTGGCAGGATGTTGACCTGGACCGCAAGCAGGTCAGGATCAACAAGGTGCTTCAGACCAAGGGGCTGCGGGTGCTCAAAGACCCCAAGACCGAGGAGAGCCGGCGGACGCTTCGGGTTTCCGAGCGGGTCGTTGAGGCCCTGCGGGGCTGGAAGCTCAACCAGATTACGGAGCGGCTCAGGGCCGGCGAGAGATGGGCAGATGAGGCGGGCCTCGTGTTCACCACACGCCAGGGGCGGCCGATCTCGGTCTCGAGCCTGCATGAGAACGTATGGAAGCCCCTGCTGACGCGAGCGGGCGCCCCGCGTATCCGCATCCATGATCTGCGCACTTCCTGGCGACGGTGCTACTGACGGAGGGGGGCGATGAGATGTCGGTGCAGGATGTCGCCCATGTCCTGGGGCATACCACGCCGGTGACAACGTTGACAGTCTATGCCCATGTGTTGGAGCGGGCCAAGGGCCGACCAGGCCAGCGTCATGGATTGGGTTTGGGGGAGTTAGGCTATCACGTAGGCTAACAGGGATCGGGAGATGGAAGAGAAGGTCGTGCTTGGGCAACAAAATACGGGGCTTTTCGCCCCGTTTATGCGTGGATATAGTGCCGAAGGTCGGACTCGAACCGACACGGGCCGCGAAGCCCAGCAGTTTTTGAGACAACACACCCCCACAAATTAGCTACGGATTTCGGCCTTGACAGCGATTTGACAGCGATGTGCCGGGCATGGGAAGGGAGCAAGTACCATGCCCGGACAGTCCAAGGGTAGCACGTCCTATGGGACCGGCACGGTCTACCAGCGGAAGGACGGCCGCTGGGTAGCCGCCCTCAGCCTTGCCGGTCGGCCCATCACCCGGTACGCCAAGACTGAAAAGGAGGCCAAGGCGAAGCTGGCCGACCTCCAGCGGGAGCATTACACTGGTACCCTCACCGCACCGACCCGCATGACTTTGGGCGAGTGGCTGGCCGAATGGCTGGAACAATGCGAGACCAACCTGCGTCCCTCAACCTTACGCTGCTATCGCCAAGTGCTGGCCCCGCTCTTCCCGCTCATGGGGCACATCCGCCTCGACCGGCTCACACCCGCAACCATCTCCAGTGCCCTGTCCGACTTGCGGCGCAAGGGTAAAGGTACCCGGCAGGTACAGCTTGCCCACACCTACCTCCACGCTGCCTTCCAGCGTGCCGCAGACCTGGGTATGGTCGGGCACAACCCCGTCGCTAAGGTACCCCGCCCCAAGCACGAGCCTACGGAGCGGCAGTACTGGGATGCCGACCAGATGCGAGCTTTCCTGAACACGGCCTTGACCTCTCCGTATCAGCATGCCCCGCTTCTCGCCTTCCTGTTGGGCACGGGCCTACGGTTCGGTGAAGCTCTGGGCCTCCGGTGGGCCGATGTGGACTTGAGCCGGGGCGTGGTCGTTGTGCGGCGGGCCATCGTCTGGGCCGGAACCCAGGCCACCGTACAACGCCCGAAGACCAAGGCTGGTGAGCGGGCCGTGACCCTGCCCGGCTTTATCCTTACCCTATTGTGCCGGATGCCCCGGCCCATTGACCTTAACGCCCCGGTGTTTGTGACCGAGACCAGCACCACGCCGCTGCCCGGCACCGTCCGCAAGACCCTGCAACGGCTCTGCAAGGAAGCGGGTGTACCCTTTCTCAATGTGCATGGTCTCCGCCATTGCCATGCCGCCTTACTCCTGGCCGAGGGGTTAGACTTGCAGGCCCTCCGACGGCGGTTGGGCCACGCCACCGTTGACCTATCGGTGAATCGCTACGCCTATGCCTTGCGGCCCGATGGGGAAGCGGCCAAGGCAGTAGACCGGGCACTCTCCCACAGCGAATGAGGGGACAGGGCTGGATACCCTCTTGACAAGGACCTTACGGAGGAGTACAGTGCGTTTGCGTCCCGAAGAGTTCACTAGGGCACCACTGGTAGCCCCGACGATTCCGAGCACCGAGTACGGTATGGCCCCTTCGGGGGTCGTACCGGAAACGTGGTCGAGGAGCGGCGGGCTGGCAGGAAGGTCCGAAGGGTTCTTCGGGGCGTGCTTTTATCTCCCGGCCATGAACGCCAATGCTCAGCCCGGTGGCATGGTGCTGCCGGGCTTTCTGTATTCACTTGTTGCAGAAAATATGCTATGATGCCCCTATTTGCTCGTCCGTGGACTACGTAAAGTGACGATGAACGCTCTTGAACATGAGGCGAGTCTATGCCCGGTCGAGAACGACTACGACGGCTGGCACTGGGCGCAGTCATTGCCGGGGGCCTGATTGCTGGATGGTGGTCCTTCCGTGGTCCCGGCACGCCCATGCCTCCATGCCTGCCAGACGAATGGGTAATGAGCCAACTGAACGCCTTCAGCGAGTCGAGCACCCTGTCTGAGGATGCCAGGCGGGAAAGGAAGCGGGACTACGAAGCCCTGGTTCAGCAGGCAAAGTGGGCCAGCGAGCATCCGAAGGTAAACGCTAGAGTGGTCTCGGTCGTCTCACCGGACACCGTTAAGGTGATGTTCTTGGACGATTGCTTTTGACAACCCGGAACGGCCCACTTCGATGCTCAGGAATGGCCCACCCCCGGGCTCAACTCTGGTGATGGTCAGGAATGGCCCACCCCCGCAGGGATGAACAACAACACCGGATGACGGTTAGGGCTCCTGGTAAAC
>JACQUQ010000225.1 GCA_016210175.1 Chloroflexota bacterium
CATCTGGGGCGCCGACCACCAGGGGCACGTGCCGCGGGTCAAGGACGTGGCCTCGGCGATGGGGATCGACCCCGACCGGCTGAAGATCATCCTGTACCAGTTTGTAACCCTCAAGCGCGGAGGTGAGGTGGTGCGCCTGTCCAAGCGCACCGGCGACATCATCACCCTGCGCGAGGTGGTCGAGGAAGTCGGGGCCGATGCCTGCCGCTTCTTCTTTCTCTCCCGCTCCTCCGACACCCAGATGGACTTCGACCTGGAACTGGCCAAGCGCCAGTCCAACGAGAACCCGGTCTACTATGTCCAGTACGCTCATGCCCGCATCGCCAGCATCCTCCGCCTGGCCCAAGAACGGGGCCTGACCTGGGACGGCGGCGACGTGCAACAGCTGCGGGAGCCGGCCGAGTTGACCCTCATCCGCAAGATGCTGCTGCTCCCGGAGCTGATGGAGGCCGCCGTCCACACCCTGGAGCCCCACAGCCTGCCCCATTACGCCCAGGACCTGGCGACCGTCTTCCACCGCTTTTACGATAGCTGTCGCGTGGTGTCCGAGGACGAGGCCCTGACCAAGGCCCGCCTCAAGCTGGTGGAGGCGAGTATGACGGTCTTAGCCCGGACCCTCCGGCTGATGGGTATGTCGGCCCCCGAACGGATGTAATCGCCGGCAAGGGCGGAGTCGGTCTGGTAGGGCGGGGGCATCACGCAGGACCGCCTCCTGTCCTGGTACCATGCCGCTACGGCCCCGCCCCCTCGAACCGCACCCCGGCCGCCGCCTCCCCGCCTTTCCCTGCCCCACTCGCAGTTCGCCGTTGACAGGTGGTGACTGGTTCCAGTAAAGTGAGTACAGATATGCAACCGACGTTATCCAGAGGGGAGTGGCGCAACCATGGCGCACGCTATCATTGTCTATAGCTCCAAGGGCTGAGCACCCTGTCGACGAGTGAAAGAGTTTCTTTCACAACGAGGAATCCCCTACATCGAGAAGAACATCAGCGAGAACGCTGACTGGCGGGCAGAGCTGGAAGACTTGGGGTTCCTGGCGGTCCCGGTGACCGTCATCGGGGATCGCTACCTCCAGGGGTTCAAGCCCGACGAATTGGAAGCCGCGCTGAGCGCGGTCCACCGCTAAGACCCGGCGGCGCCTCCGGCAGAGACGGCGCCCGGTCTCGGCGTGCCTGTTGCCGTACACCGTGCGCCTTGACAAGGCGCGGGAGGCTACGTTATAGTCCGACTAACAATCATCTCAGCGCGCGCTTTGCCTGGCGCCTGAGCGATAGGTGAATACTGGGCGGCTCTTATCGAGAGTGGTGGAGGGACCGGCCCCGTGAAGCCCGGCAACCGGTCCCGACGGGCGTCGCAGGGTGCCACCAGGGATGACCGGAGCGGATGCGCTCGTCGCGGCCCCTGAGTGTGGACCCTGGCTCCTGTTCGGGTCACGGTGCCAACGCCGCCTCCGGCGCTGCCGGAGGACGATGAGAGCGCGGAGATTACGGCTTCTCTCTGCGCGGGAGAAGCCGTTTTTTGCGTCCCGGCCCTCCTCGCCGGCGCAGGCCCGGAAAGGACACCTATGGAGTCACTGGCGTGGCTGGGCGGCCGGCTGCGCATCCTGGACCAGACCCGCCTCCCCCGTGAGGAAGTCACCCTGGACCTGAACACGGTCGGGGCGGTGGCCGAGGCCATCCGTTCCCTGCGGGTGCGGGGCGCTCCCGCCATCGGGGTGGCCGCGGCCTACGGCGTGGTCCTGGCTGCCCTGGACGCCGAAACCCAGGAGGTGAGGGCGTTTCTGGCCCGGCTGGATGCGGCTATTGCGGAGCTGGCGGCGACCCGGCCCACCGCGGTGAACCTCTTCTGGGCGCTGGAGCGCATGCGCCGGGCCGCCCACGGGCGGGCCGAGGCGGGGGCCGACGTGGCCGCTCTCCGGGCGGCCCTGGTGCAGGAGGCCCAAGCCATCCAGGCCGAGGATGAGGAGTGCTGCCGCCGTATCGGGCGCTACGGGGCCGCGTTGCTGGCGGACGGCGCCAGGGTCCTGACCCACTGCAACGCCGGGGCTTTGGCGACCGCCGGGATCGGGACGGCCCTGGCCCCCATCCGGGTGGCCGTCGGCCAGGGGAAGCGGGTGGTGGTGTACGCCGACGAGACCCGGCCCCTGCTCCAGGGCGCCCGCCTGACCGCCTGGGAGCTGGCGCGCGATGGCATCCCGGTCACGGTGCTGGCCGATAGCATGGCCGGGACCCTCATGGCGCGGCGCATGGTGGACTGCGTCATCGTAGGCGCGGACCGCATCGCCGCCAACGGCGACGTTGCCAATAAGATCGGGACCTACCCCCTGGCGATCCTGGCCAGGGAGCACGGCCTCCCCTTCTACGTGGCGGCGCCGACCAGCACCATCGACCTGTCCCTCCCCTCAGGTGAGCACATCCCCATTGAGGAGCGCGACCCAGCGGAGGTGACGCACCTGGCGGGGGTGCCCGTAGCTCCGGAGGGGATAGGGGTCTTCAACCCGGCCTTCGATGTGACCCCGCACCGCTACATTACGGCCATCATCACCGAGCGGGGTGTGGTCCGTGCGCCGTACGCAGCAGGGCTGCGCCGACTATGCGGTCCGGGGGAGTGACCGGCTGCCGCGGCAACGATGACGTTCTCCGTAGGGTGTTACGGTATGGGTCCAGCGCGGCTGGCTGAACAGCGGAACCTTCCCAAGGGAATGACCCGACGCCAGTTCATCCGTCTGGCGCTGGAGGGCCTGGGCCTGGCCGGTGGGACCGTGCTGCTGGCGGCCTGCGGCGCTGAGCCGACTTCGCCCGCGACGGTGGACCCGACGCCAGTGGCGACGCAGCCGCAGGAACACCCGCTGGTCTTGCCCGGCACGGCCCCCGGCCAGCTGGCCAGTGTGCTCCCCAACTCGGACCTGGCCGCCGGCCCCAACCGCCGCTTCCTGCTGGCGCTTTTCGACGACCGCAGCCAGCCGGTGCCCGACGCCCAGGTGCAGTTGCGGTTCTTCAAGAAGCTCGAGCAGGGGAAGGCGCAGCTCCGCAGCGAAGCCGCGGCGACGTTCTTTACCTCACCGCGGTTCGGCAACCGGGGGCTGTACGTGGCCCGCACGGCCTTTGACGAGCCCGGCCCGTGGGGGGTGGAGGTCCAGGCGACCCGCCCCGGTGGGACCGCGCAGACGCTGCGGCTGGACTTCGAGGTGCGCGCGCAGAGCCGGACGCCGGCCATCGGCAGTCCAGCCCCCACCGCCAGACGGTGACGGCGGACAGCCCCGCCGCGGCGGAGAAGATCTGCTCGGCCCGGCCGGTTGACGGCTTCCATGGGATCGCTATCACCGAGGCGCTGGCCCAGCGCAAGCCGCTGGTGGTGATCTTCGCGACGCCCGGTTTCTGCCGGAGCCAGATGTGCGGTCCGGTGCTGGAGGAGGTCCAGACCGCCACCGCGCAGTACGGCGACCGCCTGAACGTCATCCACGTCGAGATCTACCAGAACGCCCGGCCCCCGCAGATGGTGCCGGCGGTCGCCCAGTGGGGTCTGCCGAGCGAGCCGTGGGTCTTCCTGGTCGGAGCAGACGGCAGGATCGTGGATAAGTTCGAGAGCGCGGTAACGGCGGATGAGCTCCACCCTGCCGTGGCGCAACTCGTCAGGTCGTAAGCTCCGGGCGGCTGGGGCGTGTAGCCACGGCGACAGCAGGATCTACGACCCCGATGCTCTCTCATTATGATGCATGAGCCAGTACCACACTGTGCGGAGTAAAAGGGAATATGAGGTGGCTGGCGAGAGACAGTGTCCCAACTGTCGTGGATATAAAGTTACGGATCGCAAAATTACAACAGATATACCGCGTGGTTTTCGTTGTGAAGTCAATGTCGAAACAATTTATTTCACGGCCTTTATTATCGTTGGGTTTAGTGCCATAATATTCATTGTTCGTGGTATAAATTTAATTGTGTTTATCAGTATTTTGGCGTCGTAGTATTATTTGGTGTTTTACTATTAATCGCTATTCTTAGCCCCGATACTACTGTTGAGCATGTATGTAATATTTGCGGATACAAATGGAGCACACCGGTGGAGTAGCGATGGGGTGAGTTCAATGAAGATTATTTACGACCCTGAAACGGATACGCTCAGCTTACTGCTTCGTGATAGTGTAGTGTCGGAGAGTGATGAGTTAGAGGACGGGATTATCGTAGATTACGATAGTGATGGCCGTATCGTAGGCTTTGAGCTGTTGGAAGCCTCGAAATATATTGAAGAGCCGCAAGGCATTTTGTACCAGTTGAAGGGTCGACTGAGTCCTTCTTCGCGACCGTGAGATAGTAGGGGAAAGGCGCAGAACTGCCAGAGGATACGCTCAAAGCAGGCGCGGTGATAGGAGAGGTTGTATGCCGCAGGCCAAGATCGGGGTGATCGGGGGCAGCGGGCTGTATGACCTGGAGACGCTCCACGAGGTGGAGCAGGTCCGGGTGGAGACGCCCTTTGGACCGCCCAGCGACGCTATCACCATCGGCGCCCTCAACGGCACGCCCATCGCCTTCCTGCCGCGCCACGGCCGGGGCCACCGTATTCTGCCCACGGAGCTGTCGGTGCGGGCCAACATCTGGGCGCTCAAGTCCCTGGGGGTGGAATGGGTCATCTCGGTGAGCGCGGTGGGCAGCCTGCGGGAAGAGCTGCGCCCCCTGGACCTGGTGGTGCCCGACCAGCTTATTGACCGCACCCGCAACCGGGTGAATACCTTCTTCGGCGAGGGCATGGTCGCCCACATCAGTTTCGCCGATCCCTTCTGCCCGGTCCTGCGCGAGGTGCTGCTCCAGGGCGCCCAGGAGATGGGGGCCGTGGCGCACCGGGGTGGGACGATGATCGTCATGGAAGGCCCGGCCTTCTCCACCAGGGCGGAATCTACCCTGTACCGTTCTTGGGGCGCGGACGTTATCGGCATGACGGCCCTGCCGGAGGCCAAGCTGGCGCGTGAGGCGGAGTTGTGCTATGCCACCCTGGCCTGTGTCACCGACTACGATGTCTGGCACGAGACCGAGGAAGATGTGACGGTAGAGATGGTCATCGGCAATTTGCTGCAAAATGTGGCGACCGCCAAAGCCATCCTCCAGGCGGTCGCGGACCGCATCCCGGACGAGCGTCCGTGCCCGTGTCCCACGGCCCTGGCCAACGCCATCGTGACCTCGCGGGACGCCATCCCGCCGGAGACCCGACAGCGGCTGGCGCTGCTGGTGGACAAGTACCTGTCGTAAGCGGCCCAGTGTGAGGAGTCGTAACGTTCATGGCTGCATCCGTCCTGCCCGATCTGGTCGAAGCCTTGCTGCACCCGGAGGCGTACCCGGAGCGGCCGGCGCGCGTCGACCTCCTTCAGACGCACGTTTCGTACCTGTTCCTCACGCCGGACCACGTGTACAAGGTAAAGAAGCCGGTGGACTTCGGGTTCCTGGACTTCACCACCCTGGAACGGCGACGCGTCTTCTGCTTCCAGGAAGTGGAGTTGAACCGGCGCCTCAGCCCGGACGTCTACCTGGGCGTGGTGGAGGTCCGGCGGGACGCGGCGGGGCGCTTCAGCATCGAGGGGCCGGGCGAAACAGTCGAGTACGCGGTCAAGATGGTGCGCCTGCCCGAGGACCGGGTCATGAGCCGCCTGCTGGTGGAGCACCAGGTCGGCCCTGAGCGAGTAACGGAGCTGGCGCAGCTCGTTGCCCGCTTCCACCGGGAGGCCGCTACCTCGCCGGAGATCAGCCGCTACGGCTCCCTGGAGACCCTGCGCTTCAACGCCGACGAGAACTTCCAGCAGACCGCGCCCTACCTCGGCCGCACCATCAGCCAGCAGCAGTACGACGCCATCCGGGCCTACACCGACCGCTTCCTCACGACCCAGCAGCCGCTGCTGGAGCGTCGGGTGGCGACGGGCCGCATCCGGGACTGCCACGGGGACCTGCACCTGGGCCAGATCTTCTGCACCGACCGGGGCATCAAGGTCATCGACTGCATCGAGTTCAATGAGCGGTTCCGCTACTCCGATGTGGCCGCGGACATTGCGTTCACTGCGATGGATCTGGACTCCTATGGCCGCCACGACCTCTCGCAGACGCTGGTCGCCGCGTACGTGGCGGCGTCCGGGGACCAGGAGATCCCGGCCCTGCTGGACTACTACAAGCTGTACCGCGCCTATGTCCGGGGCAAGGTGGAGGGCTTCCGCCTGGATGACCCCCACGTGCCCGCCGCCGAGCGGGAGGCGGCGCGCCGCCGGGCCGCCGGCTACTTCAGCCTGGCCTACCGCTACACCCAGCGCGGGCGCCCCGTCCTCATCGTCGTCTGCGGCCTGGTGGGGACCGGCAAGACCACGGTGGCCCAGGCCCTGGCCGACACCCTCGGCGCGGCGGTCGAGTCCTCCGACGTGGTGCGCAAGCGCCTGGCGGGGATCCCGGCCACGGAGCGCCACCTCGATCCCTTCGGGCAGGGGCTGTACGCGCCGGAGATGACCCGGCGCACCTACGATGAGCTGTTCCGCCTGGCGCGGCAGTGGTTGGAGGAAGGCTACGCGGTGGTCCTTGATGCCAGCTTCCACCGGGCCGCGGACCGGCAGCGGGCGCTGGCCCTGGCCCTGGAGGTGGGCGCGGCCTTCTGGCTGGTGGAGTGTACGGCCCCGGCCGAGGTGGTGCGCGGGCGCCTGGAGCAGCGGGTGAGCACCGGGGACGGCCCCTCCGACGGGCGCTGGGAGATCTACGAGGCGCAGCGGCGCACCTTCGAGCCCATCACGGAGCTTCCCGCCGAGCGCCATGTGGTGCTGGATACCGCCCGCCAGACCGCGGCGGACGTGGCCGAGGCGCTGACGTCCAAGGTCACGCAGGGGTAGGGAAATGATCGAAGATGATTGAACTCAAATATTCACTGGTTATCGAAGCTACCGAAGACCCTACGTTCTTTGGATTCTATTCGCCTGATCTGGAAGGCTTCACGGGAGTTGGTCACTCGGTGGAGGACTGCATTTATCAAGCGAAGTGGGGAATGGAAGAGCATATTGCCTTGCTCAAAGAGCAAGGTCTTCCGGTGCCAGCACCGAACCCGAGCCCAACGATCGTGATCCGGAATGCGCAGCGGATCGAAGCGGTGAGAGAGGGAGGCTAGCCCACGAGCGCATGCTGCGTCGAGTAGCTGCATCGCTCGAGGAGCAGGACCATGAGCCGTCGGGTGGCGGAGCGGACCGGGCAGGGCGACGGTCCCCATGAGCGACCACGAGTGCGCGAGCTGCGGGATACGGAGGAGATCCTCCGCTATCTTGAGCAGGACCGCGCGTACGCGGCCGCGGCCCTCGGCTACCTGGAGCCGAACCTCTTCGCCCACAGCCGCTGGCTGGTGGCCCAGGGGAAGACCGTCGGGCTGTGCCTGTTCGGCGGCGGGCCTTCCGGTGGCCTGGTCTTCACCATGGGCGACCCGGAGGCGGTGGCGGCCATTCTGGATGCCGAGCGCGGACCGCTGCAAGCGTATGTCATTTGCAAGCCTGAGCACCTGCCGACCGTCCAAGAGCGC
The DNA here is from genome assembly GCA_016210175.1 of Chloroflexota bacterium. Classification (GTDB taxonomy): domain Bacteria; phylum Chloroflexota; class Dehalococcoidia; order SHYD01; family JACQUQ01; genus JACQUQ01. The sequence goes on from JACQUQ010000225.1 coordinate 7,525, forward strand.
TACGCGCTTTGGGACCGCCAGGACCTCATGCGCATGGCCGTGACGCCCGCAACCTTCCAGCCGGTGGCCGGGGCCGCGGTGCGTCTCGGCGCCAACGATGTCGAGGCGCTGAACCGGCTCTACCGCGGCGAGTCCGGGGCGACCTTCGCCGCTTACCACCTGCGGCAGGGGGTCTACTGTGGCATCTGGGAGGACCGACGCCTGGTCGCGGTGGCGGGCACCCAGATGATCTCCTGGACCTACGGGACCGCCATCGTGGCTAACGTGCTCACCCATCCCCACTACCGGGGCCAGGGCTACGCAACGGCCGTGACCGGAGCCGTGACCGCCACGCTCCTGGAGCACTGCCGCGAGGTCGTGCTGAACGTCGATCCCAGCAATACTCCGGCGGTGCGGGCCTATACCCGCCTGGGGTATCGGGATGCCGGGCGGCTGTCGGAGGCCTGGGGCCTCCGCAAGCAGGGCGGGTTCTGGAGCCCCCTGGTGCGTTGGCTGGAGCGGCTGTTCCGGCGCTAGGACGTGTTTGCAAACCCGTTCCTTGAGCGTATCGAAAGGCTTGCCCTGAGCGCAGCCGAAGGCAACGCCCGTTGCAAACAGACCCTAGGACGGGGTTGACCGCCAGGAACGTAGAGGACAAGCCGGGAGAGCTTTCAGCGCCACAACAGCACAGGCTATCCACCAATTTCAACGAGAAGGTACCCATACCGGGTATCCGAGTATTTCTGAGTGATCCGCGCGCTCCGCGGTGAAATGAAGTAAGGAGGCAGCGTGCAGGCACCCCCACCTCCCACCGGCGAGAGCGAGCCGGTCGTCCTGTACGAGAAGAAGGAGCACTTTGCCCGCATTACGTTGAACCGCCCCGACGTGCTCAACGCCATCAATCAGGCGGTGCTGCGGGGCCTCAACGAGGGGCTGGACCAGGCCGAAGCCGATGACGAGGTGAAGGCGGTCATTATCACCGGCGCCGGGCGGGCGTTCTCGGCCGGCGGCGACCTGACGGAATCCTCCCGCCGCATCGTGGCTGGACAGGAGGATGCAGCCGCCGAGGAACCGCCCCGGCTCTCCGCCCACGAGGTCTATACCAAGATCTGGCACCTCTCCAAGCCCGTCATCGCCGCCGTGCGGGGGCATGCCGTGGGCCAGGGCTGCGAGATGACCGCGGTCTGCGATATCACCATCGCCAGTGAGGACGCCCGCCTGGGCGAGCCCCAGATCCGTCACGGCTTCGGGTTGCCCATGCTCATCGTGCCCTGGCTCATGGGCCTCAAGCAGTCCAAGGAACTCCTCTTGACAGGGGCCATCATGGACGCCCATGAGGCGCAGCGCCTGGGACTGGTCAACCGGGTTGTCCCCAATGACAAGCTGGATGAGGAGGCGGAAAACCTGGCGCGGCGCATCGCGGCCCTGCCCCAGGCAACGGTCAGGGCAGACAAGGCCCTCATCAACCGTGTCTTCGAGCTGATGGGGATCCTCCAGAGCCTCAATTACCAGCAGCAGCCTGCCTTTGCAGACCTGGCTGCTTCCGCCAGCGAACGGAGTGAGGAGACCCGGGAGCACATGCGCCGCCTCCAGGAGCAGGGCTGGGAAGCCTTCATCCAGACCCGCAACCAGCCCTTTGCGGACAAGCGGTAGCGCCCTTACCCCGCCCCGCTCCCAAAAGGAGTGGGCGCACCCCCAGCCCGCTCCCCCTGGGAGCGGGCGCCGGCGCACAGCGACGGCGGGTGAGGGCCGCGGCAGAGCTCGGCACCACACGGGCAGAACACTGAGAACACTGAATGTAGGAAAAGAGGCATCACACGCATGACGATTAAACCGGGCATCGGCTACGACGTGAAAGACCTGGCTCTGGCGGAGCTGGGCGAGCGGCGCATCCAGTGGGCGGCCAACGATATGCCCGTGCTGCGCCTGATCCGGGAGCGGTTCAGCCGGGAGCAGCCCCTCCAGGGCCTGCGGCTGGCGGCCTGCCTGCACGTGACCACCGAGACTGCCAACCTGGTCATCACCCTGAAGGCGGGCGGGGCCGAGGTGGCGCTGTGTGCCAGCAACCCGCTGAGCACTCAGGACGACGCGGCCGCGGCCCTCGTCGCGGTCCACGGCATCCCGGTGTACGCCATCAAGGGCGAAGACGACGCCACCTACTACCGCCACATCAACGCCGTACTGGATACCCGGCCCCACATCAC
>JACQUQ010000212.1 GCA_016210175.1 Chloroflexota bacterium
ACCCGACTCTCCGGGTCCTTGAGGTTCCCGAAGACCAGGGTGTTGGACGGGCAGGCCTGGGCGCAGGCCGGCTGGAGCTCGCCGTCCCGCACCTCGCGGCCCTCACGCCGCGCTTGCAGGCTGGTGCGGCGGATGCGGTGGACGCACATCGAGCATTTCTCCATGAGGCCCTTGCTGCGCACCGTCACATCCGGGTTGAGTTGGTCCTTCAAGGGGTCGGGCCACTCCCGCTCCCAGAAGTTGAAGTAGCGGGCGTGCCACGGGCAGTTGTTGGCGCAGTAGCGCGTCCCCACGCAGCGGTTGTAGACCTGGAGGTTCAGGCCGTCGGTGCTGTGGTAGGTCGCGTAGACCGGGCAGACCGGCTCGCAGGGCGCGTTGGCGCAGTGCTGGCACAGCACCGGCAGGAAGCGGGCCTTGATGTTGGGGTACTCGCCCTCCCAATAGCGCTCCACCCGGATCCAGGTGATGGCCCGGCGCTGGTTCACAATATCTTCGGTGTTCAAGGGGATATTGTTCTCGGCCTGGCAGGCCACCACACAGGCCATGCAGCCGGTGCAGCGGTCCAAGTCCACGACCATGCCCCACTTGGGCTCGGTCACCATGACCATACGGCAAGCTCCTGTTCTCTTCCGTCATCTGCCGGGTGGCGCTACGCCTTGCTCAGGGGATAAATCCCCAACTCCTCGGTGACAACGGGCGGGACATCCCCTTCGTACGTCGCCAGCTGGTAGTGCCGTCCGGTCTTGCGCAGCCGCACCCGCGTGGCAGACCACGCCAGGGCGCCGGTCTCCGTATCCACCACGGGGGCGAGCGCCGCCAGGACGTTCGATCCCCGTCCCGCCGCAAAGCGACCATAGGCGCTGTGGCCCTGGCCGGTCGGCATAGCGACGACCTCCGGCCCAATGGCCGGGTTCACGTACACCGGCCCCTCGACGACCCCCACCGAGGACTCCAGCGCCACGATGTCGCCGGTGTCCACGCCGAGCTGTCGGGCGGTCTGCGGGTGCAGCTCCACCCAGGCCTGCCAGGAGATGCTGGTGATGGGGTCGGGGACCGCCTGCAACCAGGGGAGGTGCGCGCCCTCGCCGGTGCCCAGCGCGTTGGACTCGAAGACCACCAGCGGGTAGGTCCCCTGCGCATTGCCGTCGAAGGCGGGCTGCTGGGGCGCCGGCGGTGGGGTGAGGGCGGGCAGCGTGGCCGCGGCGCCGGCCGTGGTCGTGGTGTCCCACCAGCCACCCCGCTGGAGCATGCCGACCCAGAAGCTCTCGAAGTCGGTGGCCCGCACTGAGCCGCGCGTCCCCGTGGGCGTCTGGACGCTCTGGAACAGCTGCTGCGCGTGCTCCCGCAGCAGATCGCGGGTGGTGGCCCAGGGCAAGGCCTGCCTGGCCGCGCCCCCCAGGTCGCCGGCCAGCTTGAGCAGGCTATCACCCAAGGCCCGCGTGTCGAACCGGGGATTGATGACGGGCTGCTGGAGACTGATGACCGGGTAGCCGGGACCGGGGTCCGGCGCCTCCAGGCCCCAGCTCTCCAGGGCGTGGTGGCTGGGCAGAATGAGGTCGGCCAGGGCGGTGGTCTCGTCCAGCATGGTGGAGAAACTGACCACGAAGGGGACGTTCAACAGGGCGCCGCGCAGGTTCACGACTGCGGGCAGGCCATAGACCGGGTTGGCCCCGGCGATCATGGCGACCTGCACCGGCTTGGTGCTGGCGGCCATGCGGTTGACCATGCGGATCCAGTCGTTGAGGTTCCCCACCCGCAGGGGCGAGGTCGCCAGGGCCTCCAGGGGCGGCGCCGGGTTGAAACGCACCCCCCCGGGGCGGCCGACGTTGCCCACCAGCCGGTTGAGGGCGAGCACCGCGCGCACGTTCTGGAGCCCGTTGGCGTGGCCGGCGAGGGCCGCGCCGGGGAGCGCCAGGGCGGGCTGGTTGTTGGCGAAAGCGTGGGCCAGCTCGGTGATGCGCTCCGCACTGACCCCGGTCAGCTCGGCCACCTGCTCCGGGCGGTAGGCGTTCAGGGCGTTGTTTCGGTTCAGCTCCTGGGCCGTTGCCTCATCCCGGTGCAGCCGCTCGGAGATGATGACCTGGGCCATGCTCAGGGCCAGGATGCCCTCGCTGCCGGGCTTGACCGGCACCCACTCGTCGGCGCTGGCGCCCGTCGCCGAGAGGCGCTGCGGCTCGATCTGCACCAAAGTCCCACGCTCGCGGCGGCCCTGGCGGAACTCGCCGTACTCCCAGCTGTACTGCACGGGGGAGAGCCAGGTGTGCAGGAAGTCGGCGCCGAAGGACAGGATGTAGCGGGCATTTTCGATATCGAAGTCGGGGAGGCGGTCCTGGCCGAAGACCTGCTGCACCGCGGTGCGGAGCACCGTGTGCTCCATGGCCTCGAAGGCCAGGGCTTCGCCGCCCAGGGCCTCCGCGAAGCGGCGCAGCAGCACCCCCTCCAGACCACGCTGGGGGTCGGTCAGGAGCGCCAGCGCGTTGCGGCCCTGGGCCTCCCGCAGTTTGGCGGCCACCTCTCCGTAGGCTTCATCCCAGGAGATCGGCTGGAACTGGCCGCTGCCCCGCTCGCCGGTGCGCCGGAGGGGGGTGCGGATGCGGTCCGGATGGTAGACGGCCTGCACGCTGGCCTGGCACCGGACACACAGCTTCCCCCGGTTGATGGGGTGGTCGGGGTTGCCCTCCGCCTTCTTGGCGCGGCCCTCAACGACCCGCACGATCATGCTACAGCCGGAGGGACACTGGTGAGACGTCGTGGCGTACCAGGCCTCAAAGCTCGTCAGCAGATCCTCGGGGGGCCGGACGGGAGACTGGACCAACAACTCCTTCTCTGGGATAGCGCAGCCGGCGAAGGCCACCGACCCTGCGCTGATGGCTGCCGCTTTCAAGAAGTTGCGTCGTGTGACTCGCATCGTTTTGCCCCTCGTTGCTGTAGGCTCCTCGCGTGTGGCGCCGGTCCTGCGGGGAGCCCGCGTGGGGTGGCCGCCACCGCAGGTGCGCCTACGTCTGGCAAAGGTCGCTACTTATGACAGGTCATGCAGTCCGTGGGGGGCTTGAGGACCCGCTGCTGGGCGGCCCCGCTCGGCGCGGCGGCCCCACCCGGCGCGGCGCTCGCGCCCGCCACCTGGCCGGCGTATTGCCGGTGGCAATTGAGACAGTCACCCATGTTGAGCGGCCGCACCTGCTGGGGGATGCCCATCTCCTGCACGTCGCCGTGGCAGGTCGCGCAGGCCTGCCGGATCGGCTGGCCGGGCTGCCACAGGGCTTCGATGTGGGGCGCGTGGACGAAGCGCACGTGGTCCGGGACCCGGTGGACCCGCACCCAGTCGATGGGCTGGTTGGTCTCGAAAGCCTGGCGGACCTTCTCGATCTCCACCGCCTTGGCCTCGCTGACCATGGGGTTGTCCTTGTTGACGACCCGGTGGCAGAACATACACTGGCCCACCGCAGGGATGCTGGCGTTCGCGCCCTTGGTCACGTTGCGGTGGCAGAAGGTGCAGTCCAGGCCCAGTTGCTTGACGTGGGTCATGTGCGTATAGCCCACAGGCTGGGGCGGCGCAGCGTTGAACTGTGCCATGACCCGTGGCACGCCCAGGCCCACCACGGCGAGCACTACCGAAAGCACGATCACGAGCAGAGGAATCTTTGTCACGCTACCCGCTCCATCGACAAGCTGGTCGCGGCGCTCCGCCAGCCCCGAGCGCACACCCCACGCGCAGACGGCGACCATACATTCGGAGCAGTGCGTCCACACCTTCTCGAACGCTGTACAGCCTTACCGCTGGCATGTGGTAGAACGTTGTGAGCTGGGCGCGCCGCCGTCGGACTCGCATCCGCAGCGGAGCACCGAGCCGGGAAAAACGGCCTATGCGGTTGGTCAGCCTCCCACGCCACCCCTGCACCGTGGGCCGCTGGCACTAGAGCCACACCTTGGGGTAGATCCCATAGATGGGACCCAACAGGTTCGCGACGAGGTTCAACAGGATGAAGGCGGCCAGGGCGAAGGAGATGACAGCCAGGGTGTAGAGGAAGGGTCGGAGGGAGGCGGCACGGGCGGGCAAGTGGTGCGTGCCGACCAGGGATGGGATCACGGCGTGGCCGAGCATCAAGCTGAAGGCGAACAACACCATCGTCCCGGCGAAGGCCCATAAGCTGACGATCATGGGGACGATAGTAGCCCATTCGGGCGCCGTGACGAACCGAGGATCCATCGCCTCACCTCGACTCAGGGTGCAGTCTTGGGGCCGCGCACTGGAGGTGCCCGGCGGGTTTTTCCTGGGGGTCCCGCGGGCCACAGTAAGGCTATCGTGTTTTTGTTCACTTGTCAACGGGTTTCCCCAACTTTTTCCCGGAGTATGGGAGCCTCGTTACACGTCGGGGCGGCGACCGGGGCCCCGCCGCCGCCCGGCGTGCTCCGTCCGGGCGCGTTGCCCTGTCCCCCGCCCGCGGGGTAGAATGGAGGAGATGAGAGCGGGACCACGCGGGAGCGGGCGCTCCGGCCCCGCGGCGGGTTCCTCCCGCGCTGCTCCCTATCCTGCACCCAAAGGACCGGGCAAGCACGTGACCGTACACTGGGAAAGCTGGCTACCGGTAGTCAATACCCTCCTGATCGTCATCAGCGGCGTGTTCCTGGCGCTGGGCGTCATGTTCATCCGCCGCCGCCGCATCCAAGCGCACCGCCGCAGCATGCTCACCGCCACCACCTTCGCCGCGCTCTTCCTGGCGGTCTATGTCACCCGGTACTTCCTCTTCGATCCCAAGCTGTTCGCTGGCGAGGGCCTGGTCCGCGGGCTGTACCTGGCGATCCTGGGCTCGCACACCGTCCTGGCGATGATCCTCGGCCCGCTGGTACTGGTCACGCTGGCCCGTGCCCTGCGCCAGGACTTCCGGCGCCACCGCAAGCTGGCTCGCGTCACGGCGCCCATGTGGGGCTACGTGGTCGTCACCGGCTGGGTGATCTACTTCATGCTCTACCACCTGCCGTAAGCGGACGTCGGCGCCGACCTCTCCCCCTGACCCCCTCTCCGAGCCGGAGTGGGGGAAATTTATGCCTTCGCCACGCCGTGGCCGCCGTTGGCAGGTGGGGACGGCTGTCCTATACTGCACCTGACGGACGGCGACGCGCGGGCGTGGTGGCACACCCGTTCCTTGCGCTTGTCGAGGAGAGGCAGCCCCTCATGTGAGGCCGAGCAACAGACGGGAGGAGGGCCCGGTGTACGCTCCGGTGGGCAGCCGCGAAGAGCTTCGGCGCTTGCTGCGCCGCTATAACGAGGAGCCGGACCAGTGGGCCCAGATCGCCGCGGCTATCGAGCAGCGCTTCCAGCGCCGGGTAGCCATCCTGGTGCTCGACAGCAGCGGGTTCTCGCGCACCGTGCGGAGCGTCGGCATCGTCCACTTCCTGGCGCTGCTGGAACGGCTGGAACTCCTCGTCCGGCCCTGTGTCGAAAGCTGCGATGGGCGCATCCTGCGCGCCGAGGCCGATAACATCTTCGCCGTCTTCCCGCACCCGGAGCGGGCGGTGCGGGCCGCCCTCGCCGCCATGCGCAGCTTGCGCATGGTCAACGACATCCTCCCGAAGGAGGATGAGATCTACGCATCCATCGGGATCGGCTACGGCCCGGTGCTCCTGGTGGGCGACCACGATGTCTACGGAGACGAGATGAACCTTGCTTGCAAGCTGGGCGAAGACCTGGCCCAGCGGGAGGAGATCGTGCTGACCGCCAGCGCGTGGGCGGCGCTGGACGCCGGGGAGTGGCCCTTCCAGGAGCAGCATTACTCCATCTCCGGGATAGAGATCGCTGCCTACCTGCTGGCATACACGCCCTGAGGGGCGCGCGGCGTACCCTGCCGCGGGCGGGGTGCCGCGCTGCAACGTCGGGGCCGGGCCATCCGTCCTAGTGAAGGAAACCCCTGGAAGGGGATTGGGAAGGAGCGAGATGCACGACCTGATCGATCCACGCCGTCTCGATGGACTCATTGCCGATGTGGTCACGCGGCGGCTGAAGGTGAACCGGGACGCGCGGGGCATCCTGGTGGAGACCCTGCGCATCGACTGGCCTGAGGTATATACCGGCGACGAGCGCCCCTTCGCGCAGGCGTACTACTCCCTCACTAACCCCGGCGTGGCGCGGGACGAGGACCGCTGGCACTACCATCACTTCCAAGAGGACCGCTTCGTGGTGGCCTGTGGGGATGTGGTGCTGGCCCTGTACGACTGGCGCCCCACCTCGCCGACCTACCGGCGCCTCAACCTCATCCCCCTGGGCGAGGGGTGTGGCGACGACGGCCAGTTGCTGGTCGTCGTGCCGCGCAATGTGTTGCACGCCTTCCTGGTGGTCGGGGACCGCCCGGCGCTGCTGCTCAACTCCCCCACCCAGCTCTACAACCCTGAGGACGAGGGCCGCATCCCGTTCGCGGAGGCGGGCGCCTGCTTCAGCGACGCCACGCCTTTTACCTGGGACGCGGTGCGGGCGGCCTGGGCCGCGGGCAACCAGGCCGCCTCGTCTGCGGCCAGCCGCGGGTCTACCGGCCCGTAAAGTGGGGCCGGCGCCGCTCCACAAAAGCCGTGGTCGCCTCTTTGTGGTCTTCCGTCAGAAAGCTCAGGCCCTCCAGCGCCAGGGACGTGTCCAGGATAAGGTTCGCGCGGTCGCGCAGCGTTTTGTTGATGGACGCCTTGCTCCAGCGCACCGCCCAGGTCGGCCGCCCCAGCAGCTCCTGGGCGACCTCGCGAGCTGCGGGGTGCAGGTCCTCCGCCGGGACCACGCGGTTGACCAGCCCCAGCCGCTCGGCCTCGGCCGCCGGCAGCAGGCGGCCCGTCATCAGGAACTCCTTGGCCCGGTTCACCCCTACCAGCAGGGGCCAGATGATGGCGCCCCCGTCCCCGGCGACCAGGCCTACCTGCACATGGGGGTCGCCGATGCGCGCCGTCTCCGACGCCAGGACGATATCGCAGAACAGGGCGATGGTGGCGCCCAACCCCACCGCGTCGCCGTTCACCGCGGCGATGATCGGCTGCTGTACTTCCAGCATAGTCAGGATCAGGTGGCGGGCCCCCGCCAGGGTGCGCATGATATCCATGAGGTCGGGATGCTGGGCGCGCTCCGCCATGCCTTTGACATCGCCCCCCGCGGAGAAGGCGCGGCCGGCCCCGGTGAGGATAATAGCGCCCACCTGGTCGTCCTGGTTCACCAGGCTGAAGAAGTCCTCCAGTTCCCGGTGCAGCTGGGGGCTGACCGCGTTGAGCGCATCCGGGCGGTTGAGGACGACCGTGAGGAGCTGTTCCTCCTGGGTGATCTGCAATGTCTGGAACTGACCATACTCCGGCATCGTATTCCTCCTCTCCGGTCCCTCTCCTGCGCGTGGAGGGCGCCGTGAGCGACATCGCCCGTACCGGCGGCACGCTTCCCAGGGCCGCGGCCGCGTTGGCGGACCGCATAACAGACGGTAGCCCTACGATACTGCCGCTCACGAAGGCTGTCAATGAGCGAGAAAAGATGACCGTCTTCGACGCGCGGCGGCGCGCTGGGGCACCGCCGTGCGCGACCACCGGCCAGAAAGAACGACGCTTACCGCACGGCCAGCGCGCACGCTGATGGTGCCCTTGTGCTACAATGGGTGCACGCTTTTTCCGGGGAGTCGTGCGTGGCAGAAGGCCACTGGTCAGAGAAAGGGGCAGGTATGGTCACGACCAGTACCATTATGGATGCGGAGCAATTTGCCCAGGGGTTGACGTGGGAGCAGTATGCTGCGTCGCTCCAGTCCAACAAAGATGCCTTTATTCGGAACTATGAGACCTTCAAGGTCTCTGAGGAAGATGCCGCCTTCTTCCGGGCGTTCAATCAGCGCAAAGGCGGCCAGGTGAAGATGGTCATCATCGGTGAGGACTGGTGTCCCGATGTGGTGCGGGGACTCCCCATCGCGGTGCGGGTCGCGGAGGCGGGCGGCATGGACGTCCGCATCTTCCCACGGGACCAGCACCAGGACCTGATGGCCCACTATCTGTGGCGCCACGAGTACGCGTCCATCCCGGTGGTCATTTTCTACACCCAGGACGGGAAGGAACTGGGGCATTGGATCGAGCGCCCGGCCATTGGCTACAAGCAGATGGCGGAGCTGACGGACGCGTTGGCCAGTCTGACCGAAGAGCAGCGGCGGGAGGAGACCCGCAAGCGGCGTGCCGAATGGCAGGAGCTTTGGAAGCAGGAGACCGTGCGGGAGCTGCGGGAACTGCTATACCGGGTGATGTAGTCCCGGCCCGGCGCGACGGGGGTGTTTCGGGCCCGGGTGGCAACCGGTGCGCTGCCTCCGGGCCCGAAACAAACCGTTCCGCCCTCCGTTCTGGTGTTTTTGGAACTCCCGGTTCACCCGAGGCTATGGCCCCACTGGTTGGCCTCACGGTCCTCGCTTCAGCCGTCAGCCCCCAGGGCGACGGACTCCATCCTACCAAGGAGGGCACTGTGGTCCAGAAGTTCTTGTCCGAGTGCGAGGACTTCCTGCGGACCTCGCTCCCAGATGTGCAGGTATGCGTGACCGGCGGGCCCTACCGCACCTGGGACGTCAATGTCATCCAGGAAGATGACCGGGGCTATATTGTCGATCTGTACACCGCCATGCGTGGCAACGGCGCGCGCGTGCGGGCAGCCCTGGAGTACGCGGTACGCACCATTATGAGCCATCACCTGGGCTAACCCCTGGGTGGCGCGCTGAGCGCGCCAGGGGACACCCCGCTCGCCCCGTTTCCCCGCGAGTACCAGGAGAACGTCCAGGCCGACGTGATGGAAAGCGCTGCCGCCGTCAACGGCGGGCCTGGGCTACCCCCGAAGGTCCGGCCGTGCGGGCGGCATCCCGCAGTTCACGGCTGACAGCGTCCCAGCGCTTCGCCCGTCCGGTCGGCCACCGCGTCAGGATGCCTCGATGGCCTGGGCAACCGTCTCCAGGGCCTGGTCCACATCGAACGGCTTCGGAAGATAGCCGATCCGGTAGCGTCGTAGCCAGTCCCTCCGACGCTGCACCGTCTCCGTATCCGCAGTGCAGAGAATGATCGGCGTGGCTGCGACCGCGCTATCGCTCCGAATGGCCTGGATCACGGTTTCTGCATGGTGTACGGTGGGCACGTGCAGGTCCAGGATGAGCAGGTCGGGGCGGTACTGCCGCACCAGGTCGGGGCACTGGCGGGCGTCCTGGCACGCCTGCACCGCATAGCCCTCCTCCACCAGCAGACTGCTCCACAGGTTCAGGAGCACCGGTTCATCATCTACCACGACAACACGCTTCATCGCCGCTCTTTCTGGTGACGGTGCTCGTATCTCCCCAAGACCGCACCACAAGGGGTCCCTTGCCCGCGTATTCCACTGAGTACAACGGCCCAGGGGTAGTCTACCGCACGTCAAAACCGTGAGACTCTGGCCGGAAAGTGTAGCAGAGGGTTGTCCGGCGGGGAGCGGCGCGCTCCCGCGGCGACGGCGAGACCCTGAGGCGGGGGTGAGGGCCGACCGGGGATCAGGGGATGGTCCTGGCACACGTCCTGACGCGCAGGACACCACCAGGCCCGGCTGCTCTGCGACCGGGCCTGGACCTGACCATCGGTGGGAGGGTCGCCTGCGCTAGTGCACGATCAGGGGAGATCATAGGAAATCGGACGGTGGTAGGGGCGCATGGCCATGCGCCCCTAATCCTGCGCTAGTGTTCTGTCAGCCGTGAACTGCTGGGTGAGACCGCCGCCGTGAACGGCGGGCCCGCCCTTCAGGGCGGCGGGATGGCACCCATCACAGGAGGATTGACAGACTACTAAACGAACGCCAAGGTGAAACTCGCAGACACCGACCGTGAGGAATGTAGATC
>JACQUQ010000218.1 GCA_016210175.1 Chloroflexota bacterium
GGCTACAGCGGAGATGATCAAGTACGCCTCTAACGCCTTCCTGGCCACCCGCATCAGCTTCATCAACGAGATTGCGGCCATTTGCGACCGGCTGGGCGCAGACGTGAAGGTGGTGTCCCAGGGCATGGGCCTGGACAAGCGCATCGGGGCCAGCTACCTGGACGCCGGCCTGGGCTACGGCGGGAGCTGCTTCCCCAAAGACCTGAAGGCACTGGAGTACATGGCGGCCATCCACGGCTGCCACCCGCAACTGCTGCGGGCGGTGATGGAGATCAACCGGGACCAGCGGCGACTGGTGGTGCAACGGCTGCTGGAGATCCTGGGTGCGCTGGAGGGCCGCACGGTCGGCATCCTGGGGCTGAGCTTCAAGCCCGGCACCGACGACGTGCGGGACGCCCCGGCCCTGGAGGTGATCCGGCTCTTGCAGAGCGCCGGGGCCCACGTCAAGGGGTACGACCCCGCGGTCGGAGAGCAGGCCGCCACGACGGTCCCCGGCCTGGAGCTGTGTCCCGATGCCTACGCCGTTGCCGCGGGCAGCGATGCCCTGGTGGTGTGCGTGGAGTGGAACGAGTTCCGGCAGTTGGACATGGCGCGGGTGAAGGGGTTGCTGCGCTTCCCGGTGGTCATTGACGGCCGCAACATCTACGACCCCGAGGCCATGCGGGACCTGGGTTTCCTCTACTACGGCATCGGCCGGGGCGGGCTGCGCACCCCCAGCGGATTCACCGGCCAGGAAGCCGCCGCCGGACGACTATGAGCGCCGATGGGTCTGCTCCGTACTTCCGTACTGAGGGAAGTTACACGATCAGGGGGGTGATGACGGGTGGCAGCAACAGCACGTAGCGGCGAGTCCCTGCACGATATTCTGAAGGAGTTCCGGGGGAAGAAAGGGGTGCTGCTCGCGGTGCTGCACCGCGTCCAGGAGGCCTACGGCTATATCCCCCGGGAGACCATCGCCCCCATCGGCCAGGCCCTGAACCTCCCCGCTCCGCTGGTCTGGGGCTCCCTCAGCTTCTACTCGGAGTTCCGCACCGAACCCCCGCCGCAGACCGAAGTCCACCTGTGCCTGGGGCCGACCTGCCACCTGCGGGGCGCCGACCACATCAAGCGCATCCTGGAGCTGCGCCTGGGCATCGACCCCAAGACCGGCCGCTCCCCCGACAACGAGTTCGGGGTCCGCATCATGCAGTGTCCCGGCCACTGCCACGTCGCGCCCCTCATGTACGTCAACGAGGAGAACGTCAGCGGCTTGCCGGTCTCCGAAGCCGCAGCCCTGGCCGACCGGCTCAAGGAGCGCGGGGAGTAGACGGATAGGAGGAGCCTGGACGGTGGGCCGGTGGCTGCCCAAAGGGGAGGGTGCTGATATGGAGAGTACCGCTGGCGTTCCGTTGATGGCATGGCTGATGGCCTTCGTAGTGCAGCTTCCGCTGTTCGGGGTCTGGCTGGCCGGTGGGATAGTCGCCGTCCTACGTCGCGGACGACATCCTGAGGTCTCACGGCTGATGCTGATCGCCCTGGGGGTGCTGCTCGTCAGCGGCATCGCGAATACCTATGCCAACCTGTACCTCCCCTTCTTCGTGCGCGACCTGGGCCTGGGTGTCGCCCAGTGGGTCATATTCGTCAAGGGCGTCATCCACACGGCCATCACCGCCATCGCGTGGGGCCTCGTGCTCTGGGCCGCGCTGGGGTGGCGCAGGCCAGCAGCGAGTGAGGCGTGAACGTACCACGGGCGTGGTGCGGCAGCAAGTCGCCTTGCGCTTCCTTTTGTACTCCGGTACAGCACCGTAGACCGCTGAGCGCAGCGCGGAAAGACATACCGATGGGGTACCACGATGGAAGCCTTCGCAGCTCTCCAACAGCAGGCGCAGCAGGTCTGGCAGGCCCGCCAAGCGAGCCCGCGCCCCCGTATTGAGGTCGTCCTGGGCTCCTGCTCCATCGCCGCCGGCGCCCAGGAAACCCTGGACGCCGTGCGGGAGGTCGTGCAGGGCGCCGGCCGGGATGCCGAAGTCGGGATCGTGGGCGACCTGGGCGCGTGCTGGGCCGAGCCGATTATCAAGGTGACCCTGCCGGGCCAGCCCACGGTGCTCTACGGCCCCATCCCGGCAGCCGAGGTCCCGGCCTTCCTCGATGAGGTGGTAGCCCGCGGCCGGGTGGACCACCCCAGGGCGCTGTGGGCCGAGGGCGGCGCGCCGGTAGGGCGCATCCCGGCGGAGCAGGACCTGCCCTACTTCCAGATCCAGGACCGGCGGCTGATCGGTCGCGCCGGACTCATCGACCCCGAGCACATCGACCACTACCTCGCCACCGGGGGCTACGCGGGCTTTGCCAAGGCCCTGGGTATGGTCCAGGGCGACCGGAGCCAGGGCCAGCAGGACATCATCAAGGTCATGCTGGACTCCGGCCTCACCGGGCGCGGCGGCGCCAACTTCCCCACGGGGCGGAAGTGGGACTTCCTGCGCACCGCAACCGCTACCCCCAAGTACATGGTCTGCAACGCTGACGAGGGCGACCCCGGCGCGTTCGTGAACCGCATCCTGCTGGAGAGCGACCCCCACCTGACCATCGAGGGGATGCTCATCGGCTGCGTGGCCGCCGGCGCGGAGTTCGGGTTCATCTACATCCGCGACGAGTACCCGCTCTGCATCGAGCGGATGCAGCGCGCGGTCGAGCAGGCGCGAGAGCGCGGCCTGCTGGGCGAGGACATCCTGGGCGCCGGCCTGACGTTCGACGTGGAGGTCTGGCGCGGCGCGGGATCCTAC
>JACQUQ010000240.1 GCA_016210175.1 Chloroflexota bacterium
CCCTCTCCCTTCCTCCTGACCCGCCCAGTATGCTCCGTCTTCTTCCTCTCCGCCAGCCCTTTTCATAATGCGATTGCCCTGCCGGCACGGCTCTTCGTCCTGAAGGGGGGCGGTGTTGCGGACGGGGATGGCCTGGGAGCGCAGACGCCCCGCCTGCACGGCGGGGGTACGCGCAGGCCAGGGGCCGGCGCTCCCAGGATACGGCGCCTTTCCCCCTTCAGGGACGAAGACCCCCGGATCTGTCCGTTGACCGTCTCCTCCGGCGTGCGATATAATAGGTTTGCGTAACCCGATAGCCACGGTGGGCGTAGCCGAGCGGCCTAAGGCGCCAGGTTGTGGCCCTGGAGATCGAGGGTTCGAATCCCTCCGCTCACCCCATTATCGCTCCGCTTTTCATCCCTCCGAGCCGCCCGTGCCAGGACGCACATGGGGCATGCCCGGCATTTCGGCCACGGCACTTGAGTATGCTCAGCGCGGCGCCCTGGGACCGTACAGGGCACCGTTTGCTCTTCTCGCGGCACCCACAGCGGTCACCCGGAGCTCTCCTCCCTCTCCCGAGCGGTACGACCTGCGCCAGGGAGCCAACGATATAGTGTGTCTCCACATCCAGGGCGCAATTCCTTGATTTGCCCCCTGGCGGGCGTTACAATTTTCGTGATCCCGTGTTTCTTTCTATAGAACACTTTCCTGTACCGACGCCGCGCAGCGACGGTGCCCTCTCGCCAGAGGGAGGGGATGCCACCTGGGCAGGAGGGACTGTCCCGACCCGAGGAGGAGCAGTTCTTGTCTGCACCCAGGAGCCACCCCGGTCGGAAGAACGTAGGCCTCTCTCGATGTCGAGCAAGGCCTTTTTCTATCCCCGTAGCAACGCCAGCGGTGATACCGTAGGGCGGAGTACTGCGCACGGTGCCAGGTTTCATTTCGGCGTGGGGTGGATAGCTAGGGGTACGAGGGGTAAGTGCAGATGCTTCATCTCCCGAAGCTCGCATCGTGGCACGGGGTGCTGGTACCGTCGCGTCAGATTCCGCTTTGGCTCCCTTGGGGAGCGCTCACCGCAACGCTGCTGATCGCGCTTGTCGCCGCCGGATTGAGCTTCCTCGGCGAGAGCACTGTCCAGCGCCAGGACGGCGTCTCGACGCGCGTCGTCGCCCGAGTGATAAGCCATATCAATGAATGGAACCCCCAAGCTGATCCGCTCATTACGCTCCCCGGCGGCGTGCAGGCCAAAGCCAGCAACGTCTACGGCATCGATATCAACGGCATGCGCTATTTCTACCAGCTTACCCGCGGCAGCAGCTTCGATCCGCTGCGGGTGGGGACGGCGGAGGATTATGAGGTAGTCGCCGTCGTTGATGCTGGAACCCCCTGGGAAGTGCTCATCTACCGGCTCCGATAAGTCCTCCTTGCCCCACCACTCCAGGTTCGGCCGGGGCTGCTGCACGCCCGCCTACCTCCTGCGGCCGTGCTCCTGTATCGGTCGTCTCTCGGTCGAACCTGACCGTGCCGTACTACCCTCGGCTGGTCCGTCTTCCGCCCCCACGTAGGTACTGGAGCGTTGTTAGCTTTCGGCTGGGGTAACGACCACCTGGCCGGTCATTTCCGGGTGAATCTTACACCGGTAGGTGACGGTACCTACCTCGTCGGCCTTGAAGGTGTGTGCCCATGCCTGGCCGGGGCCAATGGGCCCCAGTTCCCAGCCGGGGCCGGCGACGACATGCTCTTCGTCGCTGTGGTTGGTCCAGAGGCCGATGCTCCCCACCTGCACGGTCACCGTGCTGGGGGAGAACTCCCGGCCCCGGATGGAAAACTCCTGAATAGCGACCGGGGTCTGCCCGGTGTCACCCGCGGCAGCCGGTGTTCCGACGGGCCGGGTTTGGGGTGCGGCCGGAGCCGTTGCCGTAGGCTGGTCGGGGGTCTGGGAAGCGGTGGTCGTCACGCTAGGGCTGGGGCTGCTGCAACCGACCAGCGCCAGCACGAGCAGCCCAGCTCCCACCAGACGGACGCTCCACGCTCCGGGCCCGGAGCGACGATGGCGGTGTACTCTACCGGTCATTGAGATCATGGCGTATGGTGCGCTGCTCCTACGAGAAAATCCCCACCGGGGGCCTGCTCATTGTAGGCCAGGAGGCCCGACCGCGCAAGAGGCGTCGGCAGCCTGGCAGGGCCATGTCAACGCCGTAGTCCACCGGCTCCACTCCCTTTCCCCCGTAGCGCGTGCACTCCGCCCTGGCGGAGTGCGATGGCCGCGCCCCCACGTTGGCCGCCCCTTTCACCGGGAGAAAATACGCCCAAAGGCCAAAGAGAGAGGAACGACCCGCGGTGGTGTGGCGCTTCGGGGTGCGCGAGCCGGCTTTCGCCGCGGCGCGTCTCCAGGTGGAACGACTGCCCCAGGCCGGCGCACGCCGCGGCCGCTGCGGTAGCCAGGCTTCCTGGTGGGAGGCAATCCTACGACCGCTACTGCTCAGAGTGACGACCCATCAGCCCCATCCTGACAGGGCACGCGGGCGTGCTGGCAGATGGCGTTGCCGGAGCCGTCGAAAGGACCAGGGTGGCAGACGCGCCCTGGTAGGCCCGTTTTCAGTGGGCGCCCCAGATCAGCACAATACGGGTGAACGCCATGCCCAAGAAGATGGCAACGAGCACCATCGCCACGCGGTTGACGCGAAAACGCAGTTGCAGGGTGCGCAGCACTGGCCCAGGTTCCTGTTCCTGGCGGTAGAGGAAAGCCGAGGTCACTTCCAGGAACAGGAGCAGGACGAGCAATACCCCGGTGATGATGAAGCCAGCGTTCAGGGCGTCGCTCTGGCCGAAGGAGCCGCTGTAGTAGCTTTGGTGATCATGGAGCTCATCACCGTGGTAGAAAACGACGCAAAAGAGACGAAACTGGACCATACTTCCGGTGGGTAAGGGACGGTGGCCAGCACATGCATATGCTCCCGGTCGCCGGTTTCCGTCCGCAATGCGAAGGAAGCCCGGTCACCATATGCTGCCGGAGGTCGGTGCAGGTACTGGAGGCGCTTGGTCTCGACCGACGACAGGGACGCGACGCCTTCCGCCAACAGTGCACCATCCACATAGAACCAATAGGTTGTGGGGTGGTCGTACCCCGCCAGGTTCTCGATGGTGGAGGTCACGGTCGTCGCCGCGCCGGGCTGCGGCACATGGGGCACCATCGTCATGTCCAGCGGCTCCGCGGCCAGATCCAGACTGTACCATGCGCCCGGCACGGGAAGCAGGATAAGCCAGACCACCAGTATCTTGATCTTCAGGTCCCGTATCGCCGTTGCGTCCATGGCGTCACCTCATCTACCGGAGTCTTGCCGCCCCTCTCGGTGGCGGGCTACGCGCGCGCCGGGAGCGCAACCGCCGACCGGTGCTCCCGCTGGGCCTGGTGCAGGTAGAACACTGCAAACGCAGCATACCAGGCGGAGAAGAGCAGATAGCCGCTCACTTCGTGGGCCGACCACAGCGCGGCCAGGCCAAAGTAATGCCCGGTGAGCACCAGCACCAGCGTCCGCACCAGGGTCTGGCACCACGTTCCCACCACGCCTACCAGGAACACCGGCACGGCCAGCGCTGCGGGCAAGGGCCGGTCGAGCAGCATCAGCGCGAACAGCGCGAGGAACAACCCCATCGTTGCTGGCCCGGCGCAGGCCGCGGTGACGCTGACCCGGAGCGCCTCGCCCGATGCCGTCGCGAACCGGAGTTCCAGGCCGTCGCGTACCAGGGCATAGCCCAGGGAGTCCAGCACCAGGGCCGCGGGGGCTGCGACGATGCCCGCATAGGGCTCCGCGGCATACTGTTCCACGGCCACCGGCAACACGACGGCGAAGCTATAGATGCCGAGCAGCAGCGCCGGCACCGCGGCGCCTCTGCCAAAGACCAGGGCAAACACCCCGACCATCGCCAGCAGCAGGTCTCCCGGTGAGAACCACAGGGGAGAGGTCAGCAGGCACGCCAGCCCGAACGCGGCGTACCCGCGGTGCGGACCGGCGCGCATCCCCGCGCCGATGACGCGTCGCTTGAGCCAGAGCCAGACCAGGCACAGCCCCAGCACACCCCAGCGGTGGACCAGCCCTTCCTCCGCGGCGCTCCACGGCGCGCGGGCAACGGCAGCCATCGCCTGGAGCGATGTCCCGTACCAGAGGCCCGCCAGCGCAGCCGAGAGCACTGCAAAGAGCAGCAACCGGCCCGGCAGCCCCCGACCTCTCGCTAGCGCACCCTGCACGCCGCTACCATCCTGCGCCCCTCTCACGCTCCTGCCCGGATGACATAGGGCATGATGGAAACGAGTACCACGTTGTTGACCGCATGGAGGGCGATCGGCCCCACCAGGCTCCTGGAGCGCCAGTAGAAATAGCCCAGGAGCAGGCCGGCGCCGAAGGTGAAGCCCAGTTCCGGCACGGAGCGCCAGGTCATGTGCATGATGCCGAACAGCAAGCTGCTGAAGAAGAGGCCCCCCTTCCATCCCAGCACCTCGGCGATGTCGTTCTGGAGGACGCCGCGAAACAGCAGTTCTTCGGTGAAGCCCACGAAGACGACCATGTACAGGATGTCGCGCGCCACCTGCTTCAGGTCCAGAAACGGCAGCTCCGGGGCCGGCAGCAGGATGGCGTATTCCATCGTACCCGTGGGGACCCCGATCACCGCCCCGAGGAGGAGAAACCGCAGCGCGTGCCGGCGGCGCAGGCCCAGCGCTTCGGGCGAGGTGATGTTGCGGCCCTGGCTGTGCAGGTGCCGCAGGCAGAGCACAATGATGCAGTAGTACACCGCAGGGAGGAGCAGTTGCTGGTCCAGCAGGAACCAGGGCAAGGAGGACGTGAGCAGGATATAGAGCGGCAGCAGGTTCAGCGAGTCCAAGGCCCGGCTCATGGCCGGACTTACCGGGGCCAGCGCGCTCAGCGCCGCCAGCCCCAGGGCCAGGAACAGGGCGACGATGATGCCGTAGGCGACGTTCTGGTAGGCAAAGATGAATTCGGTCACGGCGATCAGGAGAGTCACCACCGTCAGGAGCGCGACGTCGCGCGTGTACTGGGAAGCCGTGAGCAGCTTCCAGCGCAGCGGGACGGCGATGCGTCGGTAGCGAAAGAGGGACGAGGTCATGGCGGTGTTCCCTCGTCCTGGCGGCGGGCCAGGCACACGGCTACGGGGTGGGGGCGCCGGCGGCGCGCTCCCCGGCCCGGACCAGGTAATAGGTGGTCCAATCTAGCGGTTCTCGTCTGCTCCGGGCCAGGTCATACACCGAGATGGTGACCTGCCCGGAGCGCAGTTGCTCCGGGTATACATGGTGGTAGTAGGTGAGCCGTCCATAGGGCCGCACGGTGACGCTGGTCCAGTCCTCCTGGCCGTCGATGGCCACCAGCACCCCGTAAGCGACCGCTTCCTGGGTCTCGTTCTTCAGGTCGTGCAGGACGACCCAGTGATCGGCAAGCTCCTGGACCGTCCCCTTGTGGGCCTGCTGGACCGTCACCGCGCTGCGGACGACGGTGCGGGCTTTGGCGACGGTCAGCCCCAGCAGCGCCACCAGCAAGGCCAGGGACCCCCAGTAGACCACCCTAAGCCGCCACATCTTCGGCCCTCCCCCGACGCCGCAGCCACCAGTAGACCGCCGCCGCCGTCAGCCCCGACCCGACCGCTGCCAGCGGGGTGGGCAGTTCCGGGATGGCCGAGGCCGCTACCGTGAAGGTGTCGTCGGCCTGGGGCTGGCTCACGCTGCTGTAGGTGTCGGGCGGGGTCTCCGCGTTCAGGAAGGTC